>DURQ01000052.1 GCA_012840725.1 Bacillota bacterium | reverse complement strand
GGTCTGGATGGTGGGATAACTATAGGTGACGCAGACATCGGGTGCATCGCCCGCGGCCAGGAGGTTGTTGATAACCTCAACCTCTGTCCAGCGGGGTACGGGGACGAATTCCACCTCAACGTTGTACTTCTCCAGCATGCCCTTCTTGATGAAGTCCGTCCAGAAGTTGTTCTCTGGAGGAGAGCCGCCGGGGTTGCTGCGGTCGTAAACCTCGACGGTGATCTTGCGGGTAGTTGTGAAACGACCGTCCACAAACCCAGGATCGGCAGCGAGGGCCAAGACCGAACTACCAACGACGAGCAGCAGCGACAGACACAGCACGACAAACAATCTCTTTCGCACGGCTAGTCATCCCTTCCCTTTCTTTTCTTATTTGAGCACTGTTGTGTGCATCACAACCGAATTTGGTGGGACGCCTCAATCCTTCAAAGCGCCCAAGGTGGCCCCGCTGATGAAATACTTCTGCAGCCAGGGGTACACGAGCAGGATGGGCACCGTGGCGAACATGACGGTGGCAGCCTGTATCGTGTCGGAAAGGCCCGGAGCGCTGGCGAAGCCTTCCTGAGTTTGGATCTCGATGCTGGTTATCGCGTTGAGGATGTTGTAAAGCAGCAGCTGGATCGGATGGTACGTGCGGTTGTTCATGTACATCAAGGCGTCGGAAAACCCGTTCCAGCGTCCTACAGCGTAGAACAGCGAGAGGGTGGCAAGCACCGGTTTGGAAAGCGGAAGGTAAATACTGAACAGGATGCGGATCGGGCCGGCGCCGTCAATTTCGGCCGATTCCCGCAGGCTGTCGGGGATCGAGTAAAAGAACGTGCGCATGATGATCATGTAAAAGACCGAGAGGCTGTTTGGGATGATCAAAACCAAGGGGTGGTTGAGGAGCCCGAGGTCCTTGTAAAGCAGGTAGTGGGGAATAGTACCTGCGTTGAAATACATGGTAAAGAGGATCAGAGTATTGAACAGGCGGCGCCCCTTAAGATCCCGGTAGATAAGGGGATAGGCACAGAGTGTGGTCATGACCATGGATACGAAGGTGCAGATCACAGTAAGGATCGCGGTCCAGGCCAGCGACCAGGTGTACTTGCTGTCTGTCAGTACGAATTTATAGGCTTCCAGATTCCAGCCTTTTGGCCAGAGCAGAACTTCGTTGCGGATGATGGCCTGTGAGGAGCTGAGGGATCTGGCCAGAACGTTGAGCATGGGCAGCAGGCAGATGATCATCAATAACAGGCAGATTGCCGCTATCCCAATATCTCCAGCTTTTGTGCGTCTAGACTTGACCACTGCTCATCCCCGCTTTCTCTTACCAGATGCCCCGCTCGCCAAAGCGCTTAGCCAGCGCATTGGCGGCCATGAGGAAGATCACACAGATCAAAGATTGGAACAGTCCTACGGCCGTGGTCAGGGAGAACTGCAGGCCGCGGATACCGTAACGGTAGACGAAGATGGAAATTACCTGCGAGACGCTGTTAACCAGCGGGTTGGTCAGGGCAAAGGGCCGGTCGAACTCACTGCTCAGAATCTGGCCTAGGGCGAGAATGAGCAGCGTGATAATAGTCGGCCGGAGGCCCGGCAGGGTGATGTACCGGATGTTCTGCCAGCGGTTGGCACCGTCGATGGCGGAGGCCTCATACAGCTCTGGGTTGATGTTGGTCAGGGCGGCAAGATAGATGATGGTGTTCCAGCCCACATTGCGCCAGATTCCGAGGAAAACGTAGGTAAACACCCAATGGACAGGGTCGTTCAAGAACGGAACCGATTCGAAGCCCAGGCGGTTCAGGGCGATATTGATCATGCCGTTGGTCGGGGCGAAGAGCTGTTTGGCCAGTCCAGCGATGATGATCCAGGACAAGAAGTGGGGCAGATAGGCTACGGACTGCGTCAGGCGCTTGAACCGGGGGAAAGGCAGCTCGTTGAGGAGCAGGGCCAGGATGATCGGGGCCGGGAACCCGAGCACAAGGTCAAGGAAGTTAAGGAGCAGAGTATTGCGCAGAGCATACAAGAAGTCCAGGTTCCGGAAGGCCTTGATGAAGTATTCAAAACCGTTGTTGTCGGCCCAGGGCATCTCCCAGGGGCTCTTGACGATGCTATACTTCTTAAAGGCGATCTGGACGTAGGTCATGGGGATGTACCTAAAAACGACAAAATACGCCAAAGGGATGGACAGCATCAAGTAAAGGGTCCAGTACTTCCTTAGGTAGTTGGCGATCCGTTTGCGATTGATGGCAGATGATCTTTTCATCTCTTGCCCTCCGCCCAGCTTTATACTACCATGGTAGTATACTTGAATAATATCTTACATTTTGATAAAAGTCAACCCATTTTTTACGCCCCCATGGTCCATTTAACCCGGGAAAAACATGAAAAACCAGGAAAGGAGACCTGGGCGTGAGCGAAACCATCCTCTTCAATGACGGCTGGCAGTTTGCCAAAGGGCCCCTTGATATGGGGGACCCAAATGGTCTTGAGTTTGCCGCGGTGGACCTTCCCCATGATTGGTTGATCTACGATTCAACAAACCTCTACGAAAACGGCATCGGCTGGTACAGGAAGTGGTTTGATTATAGGGGCAGCTGGAGGGTTTTCCTCTATTTTGAGGGCGTCTATATGGACTCTTCCCTCTTCGTCAACGGCACCTGGATAGGCGACTGGAAAAACGGCTATACCTCCTTCGAATACGAGATTACAGAGGCGCTGCGGGAGGGATGCAATGAGATCTTGGTGCGGGTTGTCCACCAGGCGCCCAACAGCCGCTGGTATTCGGGGGCGGGCATCTACCGGAATGTCTGGCTGAAACTGCGGGGGGATGACTACCTTCCAACGGACGGGATCTACGTTTCCAGCCGCCCCCTTCGTGATGCGGACGGTTCCTGGATTGTGACGGTGGACAGCGAAGTGGAAGCGGGCGGCGGTACCCGGCTCGCCCTGGTCCACACCATCTACCAGGATGGCGTGGTCAAAGCCCGGGCTCGGGCCCTTCTAGCACCAGGCTCGGGAAGGCTGAAGGACAGCCAGGAGCTCATCGTGCCACAAGCGGAACTGTGGAGTCCGAAGCAGCCCAGGCTCTACCGGCTTGTAACTGAGCTGACCGAAGCCGCAACCGGCCAGGCCGTGGACTGGGTGGAGCAGAAGATCGGCCTTAAAGAAGTTGTTCTCAAACCGGAGGAAGGCCTGATTCTGAACGGCTGCAGGCTCAAGCTTAACGGGGTATGTGAGCATCACGATCTTGGAGCGTTGGGAGCTGCTTTTAGCAAAAGCGCCCTGCGCTTCCGCTTGCATCTTTTGAAGCGCATGGGGGTCAACGCCATCCGCACCGGCCACAGCGTGCCGGCCAAAGGCTTTATGGAACTCGCTGACGAGCTGGGGTTTTTGGTGATCAGCGAGGCCTTTGATGTGTGGGAACTGCCGAAGACCGCACATGATTACGCGCGCTTCTTTCCCGAATGGGTGGAAAGAGATGTGGCCAGCTGGGTTAGGCGGGACCGCAATCACGCCAGTCTCCTCATGTGGAGTATCGGGAACGAAATCCTCGACGCTCATCTGGGAGAACGGGGCAGGGAACTGACTGAGAAACACATCGGCCTGGTGCGCCGGCACGATCCACGCGGCAACGGGTTTGTCACCTTCGGTTCCAACTACCTGCAGTGGGACAATGCACAGGCCTGTGCGGAACTCCTCGATGCCGTGGGCTACAACTACGGAACCAACCTTTACAAGGAACACCGGGCCAAGCACCCCCACTGGGTGATCTACGGGAGCGAGACCAGCTCCGTAGTGCAGAGCCGGGGCATCTACCATTTCCCCTTGGAAGCCATCATTCTCGGCGAGGATGACGGCCAGTGCTCGGCCCTGGGCAACAGTCCGGTGAGCTGGGGCGCGAAGAGCACCCAGGCCTGCCTGGATGCGGAGCGGGAAGCCTCCTTTTCTCTGGGGCAGTTTATCTGGACAGGCTTTGATTACCTGGGCGAACCCACGCCCTACCACAGCAAGAACTCCTTTTTCGGCCAGTTGGATACCGCGGCATTCCCCAAGGATTCCTACTACATCTACCAGGCTGCCTGGACGGACTGGCGGACAAGCCCCATGGTCCACCTCTATCCCTACTGGGATTTCAGCCCGGGGCAGATTATTGACGTGAGGGTCTGTTCCAACGCACCAGAAGTTGCTCTGGAACTCAACGGAGTGGAGATCGGGCGCCGCAGCCTGCGCACGCCTGAGTACCTCTACGTAACCAGCTGGAAGGTTCCCTATGCACCGGGTGAGCTTAAGGCAAAGGCCCTTGACGAAGACGGGAATGTGGTAGCCTGTGCCGTGCGGCGCTCCTTTGGCGATCCAGCGAGAATCAAGCTGCAGGCCGACAGAACAGAAATCGAGGCGAACGGCAGCGACCTGATCTTTGTGGAGATCTCCATGGAGGATGCCCAAGGAAACCCGGTAGAAAACGCGGTGAACCGGGTGGAGGTGCAGGTTGGCGGCGCAGGACGGCTGGTTGGTTTGGATAACGGAGACAGCACCGACTATGACTCCTTCAAAGGCACAAGCAGGAGGTTGTTCAGCGGCAAGCTGAGGGCCGTGATCGCCGCAACTCTGGAACCAGGTGAGATCCTGCTGGAGGTGTCTTCACCGGGCCTGCCAAAAGCGGAAGCGGTCTTCAGCAGCAGGCCGTGTGCCGGCGGCCCGCCCCGAGGGGTGTCTGCACAGGAGAGGAATGTTCCCAGGCCTGTTCACACAGGGCACATTGGAGAAGTGCCGCTGCGCAAGATCGAGCTGCATGCCGAGGGAGACCGGGTGCTCACCCCGGAGCGCAGGGAAATCACCGTGCGTGCAGTGCTCTATCCGGCGGACACATCGTATCCCGATCTGACCTGGCGGGTAGTCAGCGCCGGGGGAGTTGATTCTCCACTGGCCAGACTCGAGCAGGTGGGTGAGGGGGAAGTACGCCTTTGTGCTCTTGGTGACGGCCAGTTCCGCCTGCGATGCCTGAGCAGAAACGGCACTGCTGCCGTGCGGCTCTTTGCTGAACTCGAATTCGAGGCCGTTGGCCTCGGCAAGCTCTGCAAAAACCCTTACGAGTTTGTTGCCGGCAGCCTCTTTGATTCAGTAGTGGGAGAGGCAGGGCCGGGAAATGAGCGCGGAGTGGCCACGGCCCGGGGAGTGGAGACCCAGGTCGGCTTTGCCGACTTGGACTTCGGCCCCGATGGTTCAGACGAGATCACCCTGCCCATCTTCGCTCTGACCAGCAGCACTTACTCTCTGCAGTTTTGGGAGGGTAAGCCCGGAGAAGCAGGAAGTGAGCTGCTCTTAGACACTGTCTACCAGAAACCGTCAAAGTGGAATGTCTACCAGAGCGAGACCTTTAGGCTCAGGAAGCGTCTGCGCGGCGTAACCTCCCTGTGGATCGTCACCCAGGATAAGATCCACATCAAAGGCTTCTCCTTCGCCAGGCAGCGGAGGGCGTTCGCTGCGATACCAGCTGCAGAATGTACGCACATCTACGGCGATCAATACGAGGTCAAAGGGGACCGGGTGGAAGGGATCGGCAACAACGTCACCCTCGACTTCGGAGAGCTGGATTTCGGCCCGGACGGTGCGGCGGGGCTCATCATCTGCGGGCGCACTCCGCTGGACAGGGCACCTATCCAGCTCAGCCTGCTCTTTCCCGAAGGGGAAGAACGCCATCAGGTGGAGTTCACCGCCGCAGAAGATTACGTCGAGCAGGTATTTGCCCTTGACCCCATCAGAGGACGGGCCGCAGTGCGCCTGCTCTTCCTGCCCGGGTCGCAGTTTGACCTTGCCTGGCTGAAATTCGTGCCTTTGCGCAATGTTTGTGACGTAAGTGAATAAAACGAGGTTGACTTTTAGGAAAGTGTTACTTATTATTAAAGTATACTACCATGGTAGTATCGGCCGTAGGAGGCGATTACGATCCAGGACTTGACAGCTAGACGGATCCCTGGAAGCAGGTCATCAGCGCGGGAACATGTCTACAACGCACTGCGCCACAGTATCCTGCATCTGCAGCTGATGCCCGGCACGAAAATGTCAGAACAGGAGATCTCGGAGGAGTTCAAAGTGAGCCGCACGCCTGTGCGCGAGGTCTTTGTCCACCTGCATCAAGATGGCTTGGTTGATATTTATCCGCAGCGCGGCACCTATGTTTCCCTGATCAACCTCAAGGCCGTGGAAGAAGGGCGCTGGGTTAGGGAGATCATGGAAAAGGAAATCATGGAAGATGCGGCCGGACACTTGACCGAGGAGGATGTCTATAAGCTTGAATCCAACCTCGCTGCTCAGGAAGTGTGCTGCCGGAGCAGAAATTACCTGGAAATGCTGGCCTTGGACGATGAGTTCCATGCCACGATTTTCCGCGCCTGCGGCAAAGAACGCACCTATGAAATGGTCAAGCAGCTGAACATAGACTTCTACCGCGTGAGAGTACTCAGGTTGTCCCACGATCTGCGCTGGGAGCAGATCCTCAGCCAGCACAAGGAGATCCTCCAGGCCCTCAAAGAAGGACGCGGGGAAGCGGCCAAAAAGATCATGAGCGACCATCTGCGCATGATCATCGTGGAAAAGGATGCTCTCATGGCAGAGTATCCGGAATACTTTGTGGAGAGCTAAAGAGGCCTGGTGAAAGGATGGTCTAGGTGAAGATCGTAGATATACGGCCGACTACGGTTACGGTACCCCTGGAGGCTCCCCTCAGGCACAGCAACGGAGAGCATTGGGGACGCTTTGTACGCACGATCATAGAGGTGGAAACGGACGACGGCCTGATCGGGCTTGGCGAAATGGGCGGGGGCGGAGAAAGCGCCGAGCTGCAGTTTCTCGGCCTAAAGCAGTATCTGGTAGGCCACGATCCCTTCTCTCTGCAGGAACTCCGCTTCAAGATCTGCAACCCCACCGCAAGTCTCTACAACAACCGCACCCAGCTCATGGCGGCGATCGAGTTCGCCTGTTTGGATATTATCGGACAGAGCTTGGGCCTGCCGGTCTACAAACTTCTCGGCGGAAAACTGCGGGACGAGATCCCCGTGGCAAGCTACCTCTTCTTCCGCTATCCCAGTGATGATGGACTCTATGGCGAGGTCCGCACCATCGATCAGCTGGTGCAGCACACGCATGAGCTCAAAGAAACATACGGGTTCCGCACCCACAAATTGAAGGCGGGCGTGTTTACCCCCGAGTATGAACTGGAGGCTTACCGCGCCTTGGCCGAGGAGTTCCCCGAAGACTCCCTGCGGATTGACCCCAATGCCTGCTGGAGTGTGGAAGAGAGCATCTGGTTTGCCAAGCAGATTGAAGGCATCCGCAATGATTATTTGGAAGATCCGACTTGGGGCCTGAACGGGATGCGGCGCGTGCGGGAGAAGACCTGTATCCCCCTGGCCACGAACACGGTGGTAGTAAACTTCGAGCAGCTGGCTCAAAACATCCTCCATCCCGCTGCTGACGTTATCCTACTCGATACAACCTTCTGGGGCGGTATCCGTGCCTGCATCCAAGCGGCCCATGTCTGTGAGACCTTCCAGGTGGGAGTGGGCGTGCACTCCTCGGGCGAGCTGGGCATTCAGCTGGCCACCATGCTCCATCTGGGAGCTGTCTTACCAAACCTTTCCTTTGATATCGATGCCCACTACCACCACCTGCGCGATGACATTGTGGTGGGCGGTAAGTTTACGGTTAAGGACGGCAAGATCAAAGTGCCGGAAGCACCTGGCTTGGGCGTCAAGCTCGACCGCGAAAAGGTTCAGAAATACTCTGAGCTGTACAAAGAACTGGGCGGTTATCCCTATGACCGCGACTCAAGGAGGCCTGGTTGGTATCCTCTGCTGCCCAATGACCGTTGGGCAGATCACAACAAAACTGAGTGAAGAAGGGAGGGATCGCAGCCGAACAACTGCCAAACCACTCCGCGCTGTGCAGAGGAAAATATGACGAGGAAGACCAAAGGAGGACATGAGTCAATGAGAAGGATTGGATTGCTTGCTGCCGTGCTGGTCATCGTGCTGTCGAGTGCGGTCTTTGCTTACGAATCTGATCGCTACAACTTTGGAGACATTGACTTTCAAGGTGCAACCGTAACTGTTGTGGCACACTTCGACAACCTTTCGGCCTTTTACGAGGGTGGAGCCCGGGCTGGGCGCCTGGAAGAGGCCAAGGCACTCTTTAACATCGGGGATATCCAGCTTGTGACTGCAGGTTGGGATGAAGTCGGCGAGCTGGCCCTCAACCGCTACCTCTCTGGAGACTCCAAGTATGACCTCTGGCGCCTGCCGCACATCGCCTATTTCTCACTTGCTACCCGCGGCGCATTCTATCCAGTGAACGAGATCCTGCCTCCCGAGTATTTCGAGACCCTTTCGCCGATCACCCGCGAGAAGAACGAGCGGTTGATCTATGACGGGAACATGTTCCACTTCTCCGTGGGAACTCCCGACGACTACGGGCATGCGCCCTTTGCCGTAGTGAACCTGGATATGTTTGAGAGGGAAGGCCTGCCCGATCCCTACGAGCTCTACGAAAACGGCGAATGGAACTGGAAGAACGTGGAGGAAATGGGCCGTCAGGTCACCCGCGACACCGATGGCGACGGCGTCGTGGATCAGTGGGGCCTGGCCTTCATCGATCCCATGTTCATGATCTTCTCCAACGGTGGAGCCATCACCAGACTGGGTGACGACGGCAGGGTCTACTATGCTTTGGATGAACCCCAGGCCATCAACGCCCTGCGCAAACTGGGCGAGTGGGAGAACGTATTGGGCATTTCCTACGGCGACTGGCAGATGCGTGAGTTCATCACTGGCCGCACGCTTATCGGCATCATGCCCATGTGGCAGATTGATGCGACCCAGTATGAGTTTAGGCACGGCATCCTGCCCCTGCCCATGGGCGACGATGTGGACGATTATGTCTTCTCGCCCGGCGTTGCCGACGCCATCTTCCTGCCCAGGAACTCCGCCTATCCGCTGGGCATGATCGCCCTGGACAACTTCCTCTTCCCTCTGGAAGATTACTATGAAACCATGGAGGACTACATCCGCGCCCGCGCCTTTGACCGCACTTCCTACGAAGTCCTGAATCGTGGCGTGTCAGAGGTGGACGGCGACGCCGCTTACTACCACAACTTCCTCGGCGCCTGGTATCAGGGCGAAACACCCTACGGCGGCGTGATTATGGGGATCAAAGGCGGCGGCGTGGCTTCAACCATCGTCAACGAGTTCAAACCTCAAGGCCAGTCAATGATCGACGAGTATCTCAAGCAGTAAACTCTGAACGGCTGAGGTCTGTGAGCCTTCGGGCTCACAGACCTTCCAAGGACTAGAGGAGAGAACAGGGAGGTGGGCGATGATGTGGCGAAAGGTGCTGGCAGCAGTGGCTATCCTCTTGGCGGCCAGCTGTTTTGTTCACGCCCAAGGCACCTCGATCACCAACTTCACCGTCCCGTATACAAGCTATCTCTATGATTTCTGGGAAAAGGCGGTACCCAGCCCTCAGGCGTACCTTCCTTCCAGGACCGTAAGCGGTGAAGACCTGCAGGTAGGAGCGTTCAACAACCCCAGCGATCTGTTTGTTTCGGAACAGGGTGAAATCTACATAGTGGATACGGGCAACCACCGGATTGTGGTGGCCGATCGCGACTTCAAGCTGCTCCGTGTGATCTCCAGTTTTGGGGATGGGGACGGCTTTCGTTCTCCCATGGGCGTCTTTGTGACGCTGGAAGGAGACATCTACGTTGCCGACACGGGAAACGCCCGCATCGTGCACCTCAATCCCGACGGAACGCTGCACAGGATTGTGCCGGCACCGCAGTCAGACATTGAGGGAGTTCTGCCTGCCAACTTCAACTACCGGCCGCTCAAGGTTGGTGTCGACCAGCACGGCCGGATCTATGTCATCGCTCAGGACTTATATGAAGGGTTTATAAGCTTCAGCGCCGACGGTCAGTTTAGGGGCTTTGTAGGCGCGCCCCGGGTCAATCCCAGCTTAGCCGATTACCTCTGGAGCCGCTTTGCCACCAAGGAACAGCGTCAGCGCATCAGAGCGTTCCTGCCCACGGAGTACACCAACTTCGATCTGGATCCGGAAGGCTTCATCTACGCCACCAGCCACGCAGAGGACAAGGCAGAAGATGAAGGCGGTATCGCCATCAAAATCCGCAGGATCAACGCGAAGGGCGAAGACCTCCTCAGGCGGCTGGGTTTCTCAATACCCATGGGTGATGTGGAGTTTCCCGATCGCTGGTCGACGGCGACCCGCCGCACCTCCTCCATGCTGGTGGACATCACTGTCCAGCCGTACGGGGTGTACAGCGTCCTGGACGGCAACAGGGGGAGGGTCTTTACCTACGATAACAACGGCAACCTCCTCTACGAGTTCAGCTACTACGGCACGAACCACGGCCAGGTTTCCAGCCCCGTGGCCATCGATGCCCTGGATAGAACCATGTTTGTCCTGGACTCCAAAAGGGGAGGCGTAGTGGTCTTTGAGCCAACCGACTATGCACTCCTGATCTGGGCTGCCCTTGATGCCTACGATCGCGGTGATTATTACCTGGCTGAGAAGATTTGGGGCCAGCTTTTGGTGCTCAACTCCAACTTCGATGTGGCCTATACGGGTATAGGGCGCGCCCTTTTGAGGCGGGACGAATATGCCGAGGCCATGAAGAATTTCAAGCTGGGCAACAACCGGTCTGAGTACTCCGATGCCTTCGAGCTGTACAGGAAAGAAATGGTCTACGAGCACTTTCCCAAAGCCGCTGCAGTCTTTGTGGTTGTGCTGGCAGCCATCTTTGCCGCCCGCAGGCTGTGGAGGGGACGGAAAGCCCGTCCCGTCGCGCAGGAAGCAGCTGCAGCCGGAGCAAAACGCCGCAGGTTTGGCCAGAAAACCCTGGAAAGCCTGTGCTTTGGCCTCTACGTGATCATCCACCCCTTCGACGGTTTTGAAAGGCTGAAGAAGGAACGGAAGGGAACACCACTTGCGGCCACCATCATTTTGGCCCTGGTTGTGCTCACCTTTGTGTTCGCCAGGCAGTATACGGGGTTCATCTTCAACAGAGCCGATTTGAGCAAGATCAACCTCCTGGCGGAAATCGGCAGTGTTGTGCTGCCCTTCCTGCTCTGGGCCTTTGTCAACTGGGCGCTTACCACCTTGATGGAAGGCAAGGGGACCTTGAAGGATGTGTACATCGCCAGTGCCTTTGCCTTGATCCCGGTGATCATCACAGTGGTGCCCCTAACTGTGGTCAGCAACTTTTTGATCCAGGAAGAAGGAGCCTTCTACTACATGCTTATGTCCGCGGGCTTGGGCTGGGCAGTGGTCCTGCTCATCGTGGGGGCCACCATGGTCACCCACGAATACGACTTCCGCAAGACCATTTTCACCTGCATCGCGACCTTGATGGGCATGGCCTTCGCCCTCTTCTTGGGTCTTTTGTTCATCGCCCTTACTGAACAGGTGATCATGTTTGTCCGGCAGTTGCTGACAGAAGCGATCCACCGCACCTAGTCATGAAGCAACATGAGAGGAGCTGAGTGCTGTTATGCGCTCTAGAATATTCACTCATATTGCGGCGCTCACAATAATCCTGGCTGCCTTGGCATCCTTTGCTTATGCTGCCGACCAATTGGCCGGTTTTGAGCTGTGCGCGGAAAACGAATTCCTGGAGCTGTACTATAGAGCCGATACCGCGGAGATAGCGGTGGTGCACAAGGAAACGGGGGCGGTGTGGTACTCCAACCCACCGGGCAGGGACAAACAGGAAACACTGGCCCGGGGCGCGGCGAAAGCCCGCCTAAGCTCGCAGCTGGTGCTGACCTACTACTCCGCCAACCAGCAGCAGCAGATGGACAGCTTCAACGACAGCGTGGCCCATGGTCAGTACGAGATCACTCCCCTGGAAAACGGGCTGAGGGTGAAATACAGGTTTGGGAAGATCTGGCAGGACAGGGATTACCTGCCAACAATCATTTCCGAAGAGAGGTTCAACGAACTGATCTTGGCCAACATACCCCGGGAGAAGGATCGGGAGTTTCTCCGGGATATGTACGGCCTCTTCAGCCTGGAAGAGGGCTACGACAGCGGTGAAGATCTGAACATTATGGGTGTGGACTTCGACCACCTGCTGGCGGGCTGGGGCATCAAAGTGGATGAGCCGCGCTTTCGCACCACTGACAAAAGGCGGCTGTTCCAGGAGTACCTGGTCCTGATCCGGGATAACAAGAAATACGACTCTTTGGGAGAGGTCAAGCCCGAAGAGATCGTTGGCCTCCGCAACACGCCAACCCTCCTGCTGAAATGGAATGTGATGCAGTGGGATATTGAGGATGCCATCAAACTGGTCAAGGCCGCCGGCTATACACCGGAGGACGTGGCCTACGATCACGAGTATTACAGCGCCGCGCCTCCTTATCCCGATCTGCGCCAGTTCGAGATTACAGTAGAGTATCTGCTGGACGGCGCTGACCTCGTGGTGCGCGTTCCCACCCAGGAGATCCGCTTTCCCGATAAGGTGTGGGACCCCAAGAATGATCAGGAAGTTTCCTATCCCCTCACTTCCATCAGCGTGCTTCCCTACTTCGGAGCGGGAAGCGTTGAAGACCAGGGGTATATGTTTGTTCCCGACGGTTCCGGTGCCCTGATCTATTTCAACCGGACTTCTCCCCTGGCGGAACCGTACAGCCGGCGGGTGTACGGCCAGGATCACGCAGCCACACCCCTGCGGGAATACTCCGCCATGCTCAAGGAACAGATTTATCTCCCGGTTTTCGGAGTGGTGAAGAACGATCAAGCTTTCCTGGCCATCATTGAAAAGGGGGACGCAGCCGCCAGGATCGAAGCCATGCTGCCGGGCATGCGCGACTCCTACAACAAAGTTTGGGCGTCCTTTGAAGTGCGCTCTGCGGCGAGGGTGAACATGCAGGCAGAGGGTGAACTGATCCATCTGCGGCAGCTGTCCATCCTCATGTACCAATCTAGGCTGAACCAGAGCGACAACGTCATCCGCTACGTTTTTCTGCCTCGGGACGAGAGCAGCTACGCCGGCATGGCCAGGGCTTTCCAGGGTTACCTGGTGGAAAAACACGGTTTGGAAAAACTTGAGCCCGGTGGCGGGCTGCCTCTGATTGTGGATGTTATCGGCTCCTTCGACCATGTCCAGCCGGTGCTGGGCATACCCACCAACGTGGTGGAACCCCTCACCACCCATGAACAGACTCAGCTGATGGTGGACGATCTGCTCTCAGAGGGAGTAGACACCCTCAAGGTGCGCTATCTAGGCTGGCTGCGTGGTGGCATCCGCCATGTCTATCCTCGGGGGGCGCCCCTGGAGAGGGCTGTGGGCAGTGCTGCCAGCTGGCAGCGGTTGAACCAGCACCTCGAAAGCTTGGGTGTAAGTTTCTACCCCAGTGTGGATTTTCTGCAGGTTCACCGTAACAGCTTGGCAGACCTGTATTTTGAGTTTTTCCATGCTCCCAGGGGACTGGACAGAAGCGGCGCTTCTCTCAACACATTCCACATCGCCACCTACCAGCCCATAAACGGCCGCCAGGTTGCCCTCTTGTCCCCTGCAAGGCTGTCTGGCGTACTGGACTCGTTCCTCAAAGGGTACGAACGCTACGGAGTTTCGGGGCTCGCTTTGGGAGACTTGGGGCTGCTGCTCTATGCAGATTACCGCCTGAACCCCAGTAAGCTGGTGGACCGGCCCATGGCGGAGGACATCATTGTTGAGCAGGTTCGCAGGTTGGCGGAGAACAAGCACCTGATGATCGCTGGGAGCAACGCCTATCTGCTGCCCTACGCTGAAGTGCTGGTTGAGGCGCCGCTGTACGCCCGCGGCGAGGCAATCCTCCACCAGACGGTACCGTTTTACGCCATGGTGGTCAGTGGTTACATGGAGTTCGCCGGCCAGCCGTACAACCTATCGGATCACAGGGGCGATTTCTACCTCTTGAAACTTTTGGAGACGGGAGCAGCGCCTTACTTCGCCCTAACCTGGCAACCCTCGTCTCTGACGAAGAACACGGACTTCGATTACTTGTTCTCCACGTATTACCCAGATGTCAAAGAGGATGTCTTGGCTGTTTACAGCACAGTCAAGGAGGTTCTGGGCGATTCCTGGCCGGCTGCCATCGCGGATCACAGAGTGCTTGCCCAAAATGTGTGTGAGACCACTTACGATAACGGGCTTCGTGTCGTGGTGAACTACACCTCGCAGCCCTACAGCCTGCCAGATGGTACGGTTGTGCCGGCAGTGGGCTACGCGGTTCTGCAAGGGGGGAACTGAGATGAAGAGGAAGCGACGGCCCATGAGTTTTTCCAGGAGGCAGAAGCTGGCAGGGTTCTTGTTCACGGTTCCCTTTCTGCTCGGTTTCATCTTCCTGTTTGCCGTCCCGTTCTACCAAGCGGTGGTGATCAGCTTCAGCGAGCTGGTGCTCACGCCCCAGACCTTTGAGCTCCAGCCCAAGGGATGGGCGAACTACGGCTACGCCCTGCAGGTGCACCCTGAATTTTCCAAGACGTTCACTGAGGTCATGGTCAAACTGGCCACTGAGCTGCCCATGATCATCGGCTTCAGCTTCTTTGCTGCCACCATCCTCAACAGCGACTTCCGGGGGCGTTCCATCGTCCGCACCCTGTTCTTCCTGCCCGTCATCCTCGGTGCCGGCGTGGTCCTGAAGATGGAGGTCAATGACTATGCCCAGATCATGGTCACCCACCTTGCCGAAGGGGCGCCTTTCTTTGGCGGAGCAGCAGTGCGCGGCTTTTTTGCCGCCGCCCGTTTTCCTGCCGGGATGGTGGACTACGTGATCGACGCCATCCAAGCCCTGCCCACGGTTATCCGGCCCTCGGGAGTGCAGATCCTGATCTTTTTGGCGGGACTGCAGTCCATCTCCAAGGAAGTGTACGAGGCCGCCAGCGTAGAGGGGGCCACGGGCTGGGAGCGGTTTTGGCTGATCACTTTTCCCATGATGAGCCCCCTGATTTTGGTGAACGTCATCTACACCGTCATTGACTCCTTCACCGCCATGAACAACGAGCTGGTAGTGCTGATCAGGGAAACCATGCTCCGGGGTGCAGGATATGGGGTGAGCATGGCCATGGCCATGATTTACTTCGTGGCCATCGGCTTGGTCCTGCTCGCCGTGTTCGGCCTGTTGTCGCGGCGTGTCTTCTACCACGTATAGCCGGGAGGTGCAGAAATGAGCCTTGCAGCAAAAGAAAAGTGGAGAAAGCGTATCGTGGCTTTCCTGCGCACGGTGCTGCTGATCGGTATCGCCTACGTGATCCTGCAGCCCTTGTTCTACCGCCTATCCACGGCTTTGATGAGCATTGAGGATCTCTATGATCAATCAGTGCGCTGGATCCCCAGAAAGCCCACTCTGCGCAACTTCAGGCTGATGTGGGAGCATATGGAGTACCCCATAGCCTTCGCGAGATCGTTCTTTTTGGCAGCACTAACCAGCGTGCTGCAGTTGTTCACCTGCTCCATGGTGGGTTACGGCCTGGCCCGCTTCAAATTCCCCGGGAGCTCGATCATCTTCGGGCTGGCCATCTTCACCCTCATGATCCCGCCTCAGCTGATCATGACCCCCAGCTATCTCAATTTCCGGTTCTTCGACTTTTTCGGCCTGCTCAGAGGCAAGCCGCTCAATCTGACCGGAACCTATTGGCCGTTCATCCTCATGAGCCTAACCTGTACAGGGTTTCGCTGCGGTTTGTACATCTTCATCATGCGGCAGTTCTTTAGGGGTATGCCGAAGGAACTCGAAGAAGCCGCCTACATCGATGGAGCCGGCCCGCTGACCACGTTCTGGCGGGTGATGATTCCCGGTGCCATTCCCGGGCTGATCACCACCTTCCTGTTTTCTTTCGTCTGGCAGTGGAACGACTACCTGTATGTGACCACGTTCATGGCCGGCCGCAATTGTCTGCCCCAGGCCCTTGAGGGAGCTGCCAGCAGAGTAGCTAAAGCCATTGACGAGGCGGATGCCCTTGCCTCCACCAGCGGCTTTCTCGATGACCATTTCTACTCGCTGATCAACAACGCAGGGATGCTGATGGTGATTGTGCCTCTGCTGATCCTTTATATCTTCCTGCAGCGCTACTTCGTGGAAAGCGTGGAGCGCACAGGCATCGTCGGATAACAACGGAGGTGGATGAGAGCAGTGCTTACCAGAAGGGTTTCCAGGCTGAGTTTGGCCTTTATTGCCTTACTAACACTTGGGCTCCCAGCAGTGGGAGAGGCTGGAGGGATACCAATGCTGAAAGACATCTATGCTGAAGACTTCTTGATTGGTTTTGCCGCCCGCTCTGATTACTGGCTTGATGAACCGCTTCTGCAGCATTTCAACGCCGTCACCGCGGAGAACATGATGAAGTGGGAAGCGCTGCAGCCCCGGCCGGGCGACTTCCGCTTTGCCCAGGCGGATAACCTGATCCTCTACGCGGAAGAGCACGGCATGAAGGTGATCGGGCACACCCTGATCTGGCACAACCAAACCCCGGCTTGGGTGTTCCAGGATGATCAAGGGAAAGAGGTGAGCCGCGAGGTCCTTCTGGCAAGGATGGAAGAGCATATCAAGACCGTGGTCGGCCGCTATAAGGGCAGGGTCAAGGGCTGGGATGTGGTGAACGAAGCCATCGAGTACAACCCTGCTACCGGCAAATGGGAGCTGCGAGACACTCCCTGGCGGAGGATAATCGGGGATGATTACATCGAATACGCTTTTCGCTTTGCCCACGAGGCAGATCCGGAGGCGGAACTTTACTACAACGACTATAACGCCGCCGATGCCCCCAAGCGCGATGCCATCTACACCATGGTCAAGGGCCTGCTGGATAAGGGGGTGCGCGTCGATGCCATCGGCATGCAGGGACACTGGGATCTGAAAAACCCCAGCATCCAGGCGATCCGCGACGCGATAGAGCTCTATTCCTCTCTCGGGGTGAAGGTGCACATCACCGAGCTGGACATCAGCGTGTACACCTGGGATGACCGGGCCAACCGCTATCGCACCGGGCTGCCCGAGTCGGTCCAGGAAGAGCAGGCTGATCGCTATGCTGCCATCTTCCGTGTGTTCAAGGAATGCTCGGATGTTATTGAGCGGGTCACGTGGTGGGGAGTGAAGGACAGCCACAGCTGGAAGAACCACTTCCCCGTAGCCAACCGCCCCGACTATCCTCTGTTATTCGATGGGCAGGGCCAGCCCAAACCGTGCTTCTGGGCGGTCGTTGATCCTTTCAATCCATGGAAAGAGAACCAGGAGAAATACGGCACTGCTCAGGACAATTAAGGAGGAAGTGGTCATGCTCACGAGGCGCCTGCGAACAGCTTTTCCGCTTGTCCTCAGCTGCCTTCTGCTTCTGTCAGCCTTTGCCTGCTGCGAGCCGGCACTAGCTGAGGCCCCAACCTACCGGGAGTACCTGGCCAGCTTCAGCGAACCGGGTTATCCTCAGCGCGAGGTGCGGATCAACGGCTCGGGCTTTGCACGGGCCACGGCCCGCACCAAACTCCTGTTTGACCATGAAGGTTACCCGGGCGTATCCGTCTGGGTGGATGAACAGGGGATGATCGAGTGGGAGGTCTGGGTCGAGGAAGCCGGGCTGTACAACATTGAGCTCACATACTATCCTGCCACAGGGCGCAGTACCTCTATTGAGCGCAGCATCGCGGTGAACGGAGAGCTGCCCTTTGCTGCCGCGGAGTACCTGGTTTTCCACAGGGTCTTTGGTGACGCGGGCCCGATCCGCGTCGATGCGGGCGGCAATGAGATCCGCCCGCAGCAGGTGGAAAAACCCATGTGGCAGACGGTGTTTCTCAGCGACGCCCAGGGCTACGAGGAGAATCCGTTCTTCTTCTATTTCCAACAGGGCTGGAATACCATCAGGTTGACCTCTCGGGCCGAACCGATGATCATCGGCCAGCTGCGGCTCTGCCAAGCGCCGCTGCCCCGGCCCTATGCGGAGGTACGAGCTGAACAACCGGGCGCTCCAGAACTCAAGGGCATCTTTCTCCAGATCGAAGGTGAGTCCTCGAGCTACCGTTCGAGCCCGTCCCTCTTTGCTGTGGCCGACCCGGGTGATCCCACGGTGGTACCTTACCACTATTTCGAAACCAGGCTGAACTCCATCGGCGGCCATCGCTGGACCGAGGTGGGCGACTGGATCGCATGGCATGTGGACATTCCACAAGATGGCTATTACAAGATCGCCATCAAAGCCAAACAGAACACAAACCGGGGAGACCTGAGCAACCGCAAGCTGCTGATTGACGGCGCCGTGCCCTTTGCCGAGGTGGCCGCCATCCCGTTTCCCTTTTCCTCCCGCTACGAAATCGTTCAACTGGGTGAGGCGGAACAGGGAGAGCCCTTCCTGTTTTACCTGACTAAGGGCCGGCATGAAATCCGCTTGGAGGCCGTCTTGGGCGAACTGGGGCCGCTCATCCAGTTCGCTGAGGAGACGCTCTACGAACTCAATGCTATCTACCGCAGCATTATCATGATCACCTCACCCACGCCTGATCCCATCCGCAGTTATCAACTGGAGCAGCGGGTGCCGCAGCTTTTGGAGCGGATCAAAGCCGGGGAGGAAGATCTGCGCTATTTGGCCAGCGAGATCGAACGCATCACCGGCCAGCGCAGCCACGCTGCCGCGCTCCTGGACTTCGCCCGCATGCTGGAACGCATGTACGAAAAACCCGATGCCATCCCCAACCTTCTGCAGGAGTACCGGGATGCCATCGGTCAGCTGGGAACCTGGATCATGACCTCCAGGCGCCAGCCCCTCCAGATCGATTTTCTGGTCGTGGCATCGCCTGAACAGCAGATGCCGCGAGCCAAACCCAGCTGGTGGGAAGTGGCGCTCCATGAAATGCGCGCCTTTTTTGCCTCCTTCGTGCGGGACTACACCACCATCCACGACATCTCTGAAGGTGCGGAGGGAAGTGGGCCTGCCAGGAGCATCAGGGTCTGGATCGGCCTGGGCCGCGACCAGGCGCAGATTCTCAAGCAGATGATCGAAGACAGCTTCACTCCGGAAACAGGCATCCGGGTCGATCTTGAGCTGATCACATCCATGGATCAGCTGCTCGTGCCAGCCACCATCGCCGGGAATCAGCCGGATGTGGCCATCGGAGCAGCCAACATGGATCTGGCTTTCCGCGGCGCAGTCGCGGACTTAACACAGTTTCCGGACTTTCCAGAGGTGGCGGAGAGGTTTAAGAAATCTGCACTGCTTACTTTCCGCTTCCGGGACAAGGTGTTCGCCCTGCCGGAAGTTCAGAGCTTTCCCATGCTGTTTTACCGCAAGGACATCCTCGATGAACTGGGGTTGGAAATTCCCCAGACCTGGGATGATGTGATGCGGATCCTGCCGGAACTGCAGAACAACCATCTGGAGTTCGGCATCTGGCCGAGCATGTACACCTTTGTGCAGTTCCTGTACCAGAACGGCATCAGCCTGTATAAGGAAGATGTGGTCCAGACCAACCTTGCGGCCCACGCGGCCGTGGACATCTTTGGGTGGATGACCAACCTCTTTACCCAATCAGGCCTGCCGCTTCAGTACAACTTCATCAACCGCTTCCGCATGGGTGAAATGCCGCTGGCTATCGCGAACTACGCTGAGTTCAACACCCTTTCGGTGTTTGCCACCGAGCTGCGCGGCCAGTGGGGAATGGCGCCGATCCCCGGGACTCTCCAGCCCGACGGGACCATCAACCGCGCTGTGCCTGTGGCCCAAGATGCCCTGCAGATCCGCACTGACCAGTTGGGGGCAGTGATCATGCCAAGCGGCACCACGGGCTCCATCATTCTGGAAAAGTCGGAGAAAAAGCAGGAAGCCTGGGAGTTTCTAAAGTGGTGGACGAGTAAGGAAACGCAGGTGCGCTTTGGCCGGGAGCTGGAGGCTTTGATCGGGGCCAGCGCCCGCTACGCCACGGCCAATGTGGAAGCCATGCAGGAGCTGCCCTGGAGGGTTGAGGAACGGGAGCAGCTGAACATCCAGTGGGATTGGGCAGAAGGAGTACCGCCGGTTCTCGGCGGGTACTACGTCACCCGGCAGTTCGACTGGCTGTTCAGGGCAGTGGTCCTCCAGAACGCCCCCGTGAGGGAGTCGGTTCTGGACTACGCCCGTGAGATAGACCGAGAAATCGCCCGCAAGCGCATGGAGTTCGGTTTCGAGACTGAACTGGAAGATGTGGATGAACGCTGGAAACAGCTGTTCTGGGACCATTTCACCCATGTTTGGCGCTTGGATTGGGATCCACCTGGGCTGAGTGAGGAATACCGAGACATCCTGGAACGCTACAGGCTGCTGGAAGGAGGCGAGGGTGAATGAAGGCATTTTGGCGGGAGCTCAAGGAAAACCGAATCCCGTATCTGTTTGTGACGCCGTTCCTTCTGGTGTTTGCCGTTTTCGTTGTGGCTCCGATCCTGATAGCCGTGGGACTCAGCTTCACCTACTTCAACATGATCGAACCTCCGCGCTGGGTAGGCTGGTCTAACTACCTTGCCCTGTTTCTAGAGGATGATGTGTTTCTTATCGCGGTGAAGAACACCCTGCTTTTCGCAGCGATTACCGGGCCGTTGAGCTACGCCCTGTGCTTCGTATTTGCCTGGCTGATCAACGAGCTGAAACCGAAGATCCGGGCCGTGCTCACCCTGCTCTTCTATGCTCCCAGCATCTCGGCGAATGCCTTCATGATCTGGACGGTGCTCTTCAGCGGGGACGCCTACGGGTACATCAACGGCCTGCTGCTCGATCTGGGGATTATCGACAAGCCCGTACAGTGGCTGGTGGACCCCCAGTGGATGATGCCCATCGTGATCGTGGTAGTGCTCTGGATGAGCCTCGGCGTCAGCTTCCTAACCTTCATAGCCGGCCTGCAGGGGATAGACAACATCTATTTCGAAGCGGGAGCCATTGACGGCATCCGCAACCGCTGGCAGGAGCTGTGGTACATTACCCTTCCCATGATGAAGAACCACTTGATGTTTGGAGCGATCATCAGTATCACGAACTCCTTCGCCGCCGCTGATCAGATTCAGGCTCTCACGGGCAATGCACCAACCGATTGGGCGACCTGGACCATTGTGCAGCACATCAACGACTATGGCTATGTGCGCTACGAGATGGGCTACGCCTCAGCCATGGCGGTGCTGCTGTTCATCACCATGGTGCTTGTGCAGCGGCTGGTGCAGCGGCTGCTCCGCTCCATAGGTTAGAAGGGAGGCACCGATATGCGTCTGAGAATCAGCAACCGGCGTCTGGCACGCTCAGCGGCAGGCGATGTGACCATCCTGATCTTCCTGGGCCTTGGTGCCGCGTACATGGCGCTGCCCATGTTCTATGCCATCTGCCAGGCATTTAAGCCCCTAAACGAGCTCTTCATCTTCCCGCCGCAGTTCCTGCCGCGCCATCCCACGCTGGACAATTTCAGCGACCTCTTTCTGCTCATGGCTCAATCGTGGGTGCCGGTCACACGTTATCTGTTCAACTCCCTATTCATCGTGGCCGCGGGCTGTGCGGGCAATGTGGTGCTGGGATCGCTGGCTGCCTATGCCCTGAGCAAGCATGAGTTCAAGGGAAAAAACCTGATTAACAACCTGATCCTGTTTTCGCTTATGTTCGCTGGTTCGGTGCTCGTGATCCCCAGGTACCTGATCATCTCCTACCTTGGTTGGATCAACACCTACGCGGCTCTGGTGGTTCCCGCCTGGGGCACTACCTTGGGCGTGTTCCTTATGCGGAACTTCATCACCCACATGGTCCACGACTCCCTGCTCGAGGCGGCCCGCATCGACGGAGCCTCGGAGTGGTACATCCACTGGCGGATCGTCATGCCTATCGTCAAACCAGCCTGGCTTACGCTGGTCATTCTCAACTTCCAGCAGCTCTGGGGCGATCAGGGCAGCCTCTTCATCTATTCTGAAGAGCTGAAGCCGCTGCCCTACGCCTTAGGCCAGATCATTGGCGGCGGTGTTGGGCGTGCTGGGGTGGCCGCCGCGGTTTCCGTGATCCTCATGGCGGTGCCCATCACCGTGTTTGTGATCAACCAGGCCAAGATCGTGCAGACCATGGGAACTTCGGGGATCACTGGAGAATAAAAGCCTTACGGCTGACAGGCAAAAGGCGCCAGAACCCTGCGGTTCTGGCGCCTTAGATTAGAGCTTAGGCGAGCTGTTTCAGCGCGGGAGCTCAAGGGTGCTGCCCTCAAGCCTGGTACGCACTGAAAGCGGCTTTTTCCCGGTGAGCTGCTGGCTCCGCCCATCGGGCTGGCTGCCGCCAACGAAGATCTCCAACGTACCCGGTTCTACCAGGCAGCGGCCTTCTTCGTCAAAGATGGCCAGCTGCCGAGGGGAGAGCTCGAAGGTGACGGTCTGCTTCTGGCCCGGCTCCAGCGCTATGCGGGTGAAGCCCTGAAGCGAGAAGCGGGGCACCGGCACGGAAGCATCAAGATGCTTGATGTAGAGCTGGACAACTTCATCGCCGGCCCGTGTGCCCGTGTTCTCAACGTCAACCTGCACCACCAGGTTCTCACCGATCCCGAGGGAGTCGGGCGCCTGGAGGCTGCTGTAGGCGAAGCTGGTATAACTCAGTCCGTAGCCGAAGGGGTAAAGAGGCTCTTCTTCGGAGTAGCGGTAGGTTCTTCCGGCCATGGCGTAATCGGTAAACGGCGGCAGCTGCTCCAGAGACTTGATATAGGTGATGGGCAGCCGGCCGGCAGGATTGTAGTCGCCGAAGATGATGTCGGCGAGGGCATTGCCGCCTTCTTCTCCCGGATACCAGGCTTGGATGATGGCGGGGACGTTTTCCTGTGCCCAGTTGACTGTCAGGGGGCTGCCGCTGAAGAGCACCAGAACGAGGGGTTTGCCCAGGGCGGCAACAGCCTTGAGGAGCTCATTCTGCATTCCGGGCAGATCCAGGTTTACGCGGTCTCCGCCGCCGTCAGAGTTGGCAGCTTCTCCTTCTTCGCCTTCCAATTCGGGGGAGACGCCGAGGCACATGATCACGGCATCAGCCCTTTCGGCTGCTGCTAAGGCCTCGGAGAAACCTTGTTTAGGGCTGTTCCCCCAGTAGCCGACCTTGGTGTTTATCAGATCGCAGCCTTCGGCAAAGAGCACCCGGCAGTTCGGCTCCAGCCTGCTGCGGATTCCCTCCAGGGCGGTGACCGGTTTGGCTGGGGTGCCGTAGTAGTTGCCCAGGAGCACCTTGCGGCTGTCGGCGTTCGGCCCGATCACCGCTACCGTTTTCAGATCCTTACTCAGCGGCAGCACGTTGTTCTCGTTCTTGAGCAGTACCATAGACTGGCGGGCCATTTCTCTGGCAAGCTCGCGGTGTTCTGAACAGCTCACGACTTCATACGGGGTATCCGCCAGGGGTACTTCTTCCTCCGGGTCAAACAGGCCCAGTTTAAACTTGGTCCGCAGGAGGCGGGCCAGGGCCCGGTCGATCTCTTCTTCCGAGATCAGGCCTTGAGCAACGGCCTCGATCAGCGCGGGATAGACCCGTCCGCAGTTGAGATCGCAGCCGTTCTTTACCGCTAGTGCGGCCGACTCCTCGGGGCTGTTTGTTATCTTGTGATGCGCATGGATGTCGTAGATCGCTCCGCAGTCGGAGACGACATGGCCGTCAAATCCCCAGTCCTCTCTCAGGATCTTCTGAAGAAGGGTGGGGCTGGCGCAGCATGGTTCGCCGTTGGTGCGGTTGTAGGCGCCCATCACTGACTCTACTTTGGCTTCGGTGACCAAGGCGCGGAAAGCCGGCAGATAGGTCTCATACAGGTCCTTTTGGCTGCAGGTTGCATCGAAGCTGTGGCGCAGGCTTTCAGGACCGCTGTGCACAGCATAGTGCTTGGCGCAAGCGGCCGTCTTAAGGTACTTGGGATCGTCGCCCTGCAGTCCTTCAACGAACGCGACGCCGAGCCGGGCGGTTAGGTAAGGGTCTTCCCCGTAGGTTTCCTGTCCCCGGCCCCAACGGGGATCACGGAAGATGTTGACGTTAGGCGTCCAGAAGGTGAGACCCTTGTAGATTCCCCGATCGCCGTGGCGTGCAGCCTCGTGGTGCTTAGCACGGGCCTCGACAGCAATGACCTCAGCTACCTTCTTCAAGAGTGGTTCGTTGAAACTCGCGGCCATACCGATGGCCTGGGGGACGACGGTGGCAGTGCCGGCTCGTGCTACTCCGTGAAGGCACTCATTCCACCAGTTGTACTCCTCAATGCCCAGGCGGGGGATGGCTGCGGAGTCGTAGACCATTTGGGATACCTTTTCTTCCAGAGTTAAGTGTGATATGAGGTCCGCGATGCGTTCCTCCAGCGGCAGATCGGTTCGTCTGAACAGCATGAACACACCATCTTTCCGTTTTTGTTTTTCTTGTAAGCAATTGTATCACAGTATTACAAAATCAGGAAGAATGGAGAGGGCGGAAATGGCATTTCATCCCAGGAAAACCCGGGATTACGGGTGCTGGCTGAACTATGAACGGCTCCCAAAGGGGCTCTGGCAGAGGTATAGCGGTCAGTTTTCAACTGTATCAGTGAGGAACGCTGGCGGGTTGGCTCCCGCCATAGAAGAAGAACTCAAGCGGGGCCTAGAAGGCTTACTGGGGCAGAGTCCTCGTTTGGTGGAAGACCTTGAGGCAGCCGCGGTCACGGTCTGCGCGCCGGGAGACGAAGCCGATACGGGCGGGGAGGAAAGCTTCCGCCTCAGGGTTCAGGAAGATCAGGGCCAGCTCAAGGTATCTATCACCAGCGCGGGAGAGCGGGGGCTGCTCTACGGCACTTTTGCCTTTCTGCGGGCACTGCAGCTCGGCCAGATCGCGGGGGGTTTCGAGTCTGCAGATGGGCCCCGTACGCCCCTTCGGCTCCTCAACCACTGGGACAACCTGGACGGCAGCATCGAGCGGGGGTACGCGGGAAGGTCCATCTTCTTCCAGGATAACCGCCTGGTTGAGGATCTGGACCGCGTGCGGGACTACGCCCGGCTCCTGGCTTCCATCGGGATCAACGGAGTCGTGGTGAACAACGTCAATGTGAGCCGCGAGGCGACAGAGCTGATCGGTTCCAAGGTAGGCATGGTCAAAACCCTCGCGGCCATCTTCCGGGTTTACGGCATCCGCCTTTTCCTGAGCATCAACTTCGCCAGTCCCCTCGAATTCGGGCTGGATACGGCCGATCCCGTAAATTCGCAGGTGCAGAACTGGTGGAAAGAGCGTGCCGCCAAGCTTTACGCCGAGATCCCAGACTTAGGCGGTTTCCTGGTAAAGGCGGACTCGGAACACCGGCCTGGCCCCTTCACCTACGGGAGGACTCATGTGGAAGGAGCCAACATGCTGGCAGAGGCCCTGAAGCCTTTCGGAGGCGTGGTGATCTGGCGCTGCTTCGTCTACAACTGCCAGCAGGATTGGCGGGATACCAAAACAGACAGGGCCCGGGCTGCGTATGACCACTTCCAACCCCTCGACGGCCGCTTTGCCGACAACGCTGTACTGCAGATCAAGAACGGCCCCGTGGATTTCCAGGTGCGGGAGCCCGTTTCCCCTTTGTTTGGAGGCCTGGAGCGCACGAACCAGATCCTGGAGCTGCAGATCACCCAGGAATACACCGGCCAGCAGCGCCACCTCTGCTATCTGGTCCCCATGTGGAAAGAAGTCCTGGATTTTGACACCTATGCCCGGGGCCCCGGGTCTACCGTGGCGCGCATCGTGACAGGATCGGTCTTTCCCATGCACTGGAGCGGGATCGCCGGCGTGGCCAATGTGGGCAGCGATCCAAACTGGACCGGGCACACCCTAGCCCAGGCGAACCTCTACGGCTACGGACGGCTGGCTTGGGACCCAGGTTTACCCACAGAGCAGATCACCAGGGAATGGGTGGTGCTCACCTTCGGCCATGAACCCGCGGTTGTGCAGACGGTGGAGGATCTGCTGCTTGGGTCTTGGGAAACTTACGAAAACTACACTGTTCCGCTGGGAATAGGCTGGATGTGCAATCCCGGCCACCATTTCGGGCCGAGCCCAGAAGGATATGAGTTCTCAAGGTGGGGCACCTACCACCGCGCCGACTGCACCGCCATCGGTGTGGACCGCAGCGTGAAGAGAGGAACCGGCTACGCCGGACAGTACAGGCCGGAAAACGCCCGCCTCTATGAGTCCGTACAAACCTGCCCAGAAGAGCTGCTCCTCTTCTTCCACCGGATCCCCTACACCCACGTGCTCAAGTCGGGAAAAACCCTGATCCAGCACATCTACGATACCCACTTCGAGGGAGTGGAGCAGGTGGAACAGATGATCGAGAAATGGAAGCAGATCGAGGAAAAAGTCGATCCCGAGACCTTCGCCCATGTGCTGCAGCGCCTCGAAGAACAGCTCGAACACGCGCGGGAGTGGTGCGATGTGATCAACACCTACTTCTACCGCTTTACCCATATCCCCGATGCCCAGGGGCGGAAGATCTACCCCTGAAGCCCATAGAGTGCAGAAAAGCGCCTGGTGATGCCAGGCGCTTTAAGGTGATCTTGGGAAAAGGCTTAGAGAGCTGACAGGGCTTGCTCCAATCTGCTCAGGGCTTCACTGATCAGGCTGCGGGGGCAGCCGATGTTCATCCGCTGAAAACCGCGGCCCGCAGCCCCGAAGCTGGAACCCTCGCTGAAAGCGATGCCGGCCTTAGCCACAAAAAACCGGTTCAGCTCCTCAAAGGGGATCCCCAGCTCACGGCAGTCCAGCCAGAGGACAAAGGTGCCTTCCGGCTGAGCGATCTTGATCTGGGGAGCGATGCGGCCCAGTTCTTGAACTACAAAACGGGCGTTTTCCTGGAGGTAGACCAGGAGCGAGTCGAGCCACTCAGCCCCCTCGCGGTAGGCCGCTTCGCCGGCGGCCACCCCGAAAATGCCCACTCCGCCAATGGACAGGCGTTCCAGGAGGGCGCAGATCCGCTCGCGGTGCTCCCCATTTGGGATGATCCCGTTGGAGACATAGAGCCCGGCGATGTTGAAGGTCTTGCTCGGAGCATTGAAGGTCACGGTGTGCTGGGCGATCTCCGGTGATAGGCTGGCGAAAGGAATGTGCCGCGCCCCCGGAAAGACCAGATCGGACCAGATCTCATCCGCGATCACAGTTACCCCATACTTCAGGACCAGTGCGGCAAGCTTGTCCAGCTCAGCGCGGGTCCAAACCCTCCCCACAGGATTGTGGGGGCTGCAGAAGAGCATCGCCCGTACGCCAGAGCGGAAGATCTCCTCCAGCTCGGCGAAGTTCATGGTATACCTGCCGTCCACCTCAACCAGGGGGTTTTCGACCACCGTCCGGCCGTTGCACTGGAGAACCCGGAAGAACGGGGGATAGACAGGGGGCTGGATAACCACTCTCTCTTCTGGTTCAGTGAGGGCCAGCACCGCGTAGGTCAAACCAGGCACCACTCCGGGAGTGTGGATCAGCCAAGCCGGATCGATCTCCCAGCCCTGGCGGGCCCGGTACCAGTTGACAACTGCCTCGTTGAACCGGGCGGGGCAGTACTCGTAGCCGAATACACCGTGCTGGGCTCGTTCGGTTACTGCCTTGACCACAACTTCCGGGCAGCGGAAGTCCATATCTGCCACCCACATGGGGAGCACTTCATCGCAGCCGAAGACCTCAAGGACACCGTCCCACTTGGTGCAGTCGGTGTTCCGGCGATTCACCACCTGGTCAAAGGGACAACAGCCCATCCTGCTTACACCTCCCGCGCTACACCCGTCTGCTTTGCGGTTTCGGCAACTGCTGCAGCCACCGCCGGGACAACCCTGCGGTCAAATGGCGAAGGGATGATGCACTCCGGTGTAGGCTCCTCAACGAGGCTGGCAATGGCCTTGGCTGCGGCGATCTTCATGGCGAAGTTAATGTCGGAAGCCCGCACATCGAGGGCGCCGCGGAAGATGCCGGGGAAACCGAGCACGTTGTTGATCTGGTTGGGGTAATCCGAACGCCCCGTGGCCACAACGGCTGCTCCCGCTTCCAAGGCCAGCTCAGGCTTGATCTCGGGTTCAGGGTTGGCCAGAGCCATGATGATGGGCTTACTGTTCATGCTCCTGACCATGTCTTGAGTGACCACGTTGGCTACGGAACAACCGATGAAGACATCGGCTCCCTTGAGCGCTTCGGCCAGGTTCTGCTTGATGCCGCCCGGATTTGTCGCCTGCGCGATCTCTTCATGGACGGGGTTGTTGGCCGGATCGCCCGGAACAAGCCTGCCGTGGCGGCCGCAGGGGATGATGTTGGTGTAGCCGTCCTCCAGAAGAGTACGGACGATGGCGCCGCCGGCGGCTCCGATACCGTTGACCACGATGACCGCATCTTTACCCTTGCCCACTACCTTCAGGGCGTTGATCAGACCAGCCATCACAACAACGGCCGTGCCGTGCTGGTCATCGTGGAAGATGAACATGCTGGTTTCTTTCTTCAGCCTCTCCTCAATCTCAAAACAGCGAGGGGCTGCAATATCTTCCAGGTTCACACCGGCGAATGTGGGTTCGAGCGACTTTACGATGCGCACAATTTCATCAACATCCTGGGTGTTCAAGCAGAGGGGGATGGCGTTGACGTTGGCAAACTCTTTAAACAGGACTGCCTTGCCTTCCATGACTGGCAGGCCTGCTGCGGGCCCGATGTTGCCCAGTCCCAAGACCGCAGAACCGTCGGAAACGACGGCAATGGTGTTGCCTTTCCAGGTATAATCCCAGATAGCATCCGGATTGGCAGCGATCTGCCGGCACGGTTCAGCCACGCCTGGGGAGTAGGCCAAGCTGAGCTCAGCAGCGTTGGTCACCGCTGCCCGGCTGACAACCTCAACCTTGCCGCGCCACTGCTTGTGTGCTTCCAGAGCTTTTTCATAGACGTTCATCGAGTTTCCTCCTTCGATCTAATACTGCAGGGCATAGGGAGTTCATTCCACAATGAGTGCGGGGTTCCTACCTATGGGTGCAAAAACATGTGTTTCAGGCTTGCTGCCTCAGGCTGTGTTCAGCTTCCTGCTCCTTAAGGAAGTCCATCATGGCTGAGAGAGACTGCTCCGCCTGCTCCAGCTCTTCTGGGTCTGGCGGCTGGCAGCCGAAGAGGATTTGGTCCCGCAGCCGTTTGGCGGACCTCAGCTGCTCGGCTGCATGGGGATCGGCCACAAAGCTTGCGGACTCGCCTCTCAGGATGCGGTAGAGCTCTTCTCCCATGGATTCCTCCAGGTTGATCCAGGAACGCATAAAGGGACCGAGCCCGCCTTCCTCAGAGAAGACCGACTGTGCTTCAAAGGGGGTGCCGAAGGGGTCAAAGGCGCCAACCGCCATCCGGGCTTGATCGTACTCCGTGTACAAGTTGGGGTCATCAAGGAGCAGCCGATCCACGATCTGCTGAGACAAAGGCGCGGCATGCGCCTCAAACCGGCAGTGCTGGAGAACGGGGCGCAGGCCCGGCACAGAGTTGAGGCCGATGCGCCTCAGGAACTGGAAGAGCACATCGGTACGCCCGATGGAAAAGCGGCAGCCTGGGCCCGGCAGGACTCTGCGTTTCTGATCGTGGAGGTAGGAAGAGAGCTCGTAGTGATTGGAAAAGGGATGCTGCTCCGCGTTGATCCTGCTCTTCACAGCTGTCTGCAGCCGTTCCAGGGCCATTTCACCCTCGTACATCAAGGCGTTCAGTTCATCTAAGATGGCATACTCATCCTGGGAGAGAAACCCCCCGGTGGACTTGTAGACCAGGTCATGTTCCACTTCGGCCCAGGCATGCATCAAGACAGTGCCCACCTGTACCTCGATGACGTGGTTGGCCAGGTGCCTTTCCTCAGGGGGAAGGGATTCGGGTTTCATGTAGATGCGGTAGTGGCGGCCCACATAGCCCAGGAAATGCTTGGGATAGCCCAGCGGATCGCCGAGGGCCTCCGGGAAGTCCTTAATGCTTTCCACGTGGAAGGTGGAGCGGATGAACTGATCAACTTCTCTTCCGTCCTGGGGGAAAAAGAGGGCGATACGCACGCCCGCTAAGTCAACGATATCCTGGTAGATCTCTTCAATACTTTGGTAATTCTTCTCCTGCGCCCTGTCCTCAACTTTCGAGGCAAGGCTATCCAGCCTTTTGGCTCTTGAGGTAACCAGGACCCGCAGGCCCTGCCTTTTCAGAGTACTTTCGCATTGGTAGGCGCATACCTCAGCCAGATGCTGAAAGTGACTGATCTTACCCCGGTAGTCTTCGATAAACTCTCTGACTAAAGCCATGGCGCTCTCCTATCCATACCGTATTAAACCTCCTACCAGAGGTTAAGCTGCCACAACACGAAGTTGGCACCGAGCACGCTCAGGGTGAGCAGAACATAGTGGAGACGCTGCCACAGGCTCCCCTTGCGGGCAGCCAGCAGGTAGATGGCGGTAACCAGCATCGCTGTTCCCAGCCCCATAAGAATCTTCGTAAGAACGAGCAGAACACTAAGGGTAGCCGAGGGTTCCAAAGCGGCTACCGGCACGTTATAGGCGGGATCCACCGTCGTGAGAACTTCTCCGCCCAGAACAAGCGCGGTGAAGAAGAGGAGCATGAAGGCCACCGCCAGTGCTTTGGCAACAAGGGGAAGCCGCTGCCTCGACCTCGTCTTGAACAGGGCCTTTATCCAGCCAATCAACGTCACCAGCATGAGCAGTGCGGTGCCTGCCACCACCCCGATGACAAACCGGGGAGTCTGGTACCAGGCTGTACGCAGATAGGCCGCAGGACCCGGGAACATCATGCGCACGGCTCTGCCGTCCTGGAAGGCGAAGGCGATGCGGGTGTTCCCATAGAGCTCCTGGAAGAGGCCCGGAGCGATTTCCCCAAAACGCATAGCCCCTCCCCCCGTCTTGAGGACCAGGTAGCCCTCGGAATCGACATCGACGGTCAGAGACTGAACCAGCCGCAGTACCGATTCCACGCCTGTGAAGTTGGAACGGGAGCTGTGGTAGACGCCTCTGTAGTTAGCCTCAGTGCCGGGCGTGAGCGGACGAGGAGTCGGCTGCACCTGTTCACTCGGGAAGTAGCGGTCCATGAACGCTTGGATGAGCATGCCGCGCAGCTGGCTTCCGGCCGTTGTGTTGTACACAACATATATGCCGACGTTCTCGTCTGGCAGGAAGTACAAACCGGTGCTGAAGAGGTATGTGTCGCCTAAGTGGCCGATGATCCTCCGGCCGTTGAGTCTCCATTCCAGCAGCCCATAGGTCATGCCCGGCAGCTCGGGATGCGCGGCAAATTGCTGTCTCTCCATGGTCTGGGCAGTGCTTTCCTCCAAAAGGCGCACCGGCTCTTCCTCATCCGATGGCAGAACCCCCAGGTTCATCAGGGCGAGCATCAGGCGTGCTTGGTCATGGGAGCTGGTGGTCAAGCCTCCCGCGGGGTAGCCCTGAACGTACTCGAACTCGCCGGCTATGTAGCGCCCCTGAGAGTAGCGGTAACCCCTGCTCAAGCGGGGTGCCAGCTCACTGGGGAGCGGCTGTTCAAAGGTTGTGGAGTCCATCCCCAAGGGAGTGAGGATGTTTTCCTGAACGTAGGCGGTGAAGGGCATGCCGCTTACCCGCTCCACAATGTAAGCGGCCAAACAGGTCCCGTAATTTGAGTAAGCCAGGACCGAACCGGGCGTGAAAACGCGGGCGGGCACGTGTTCTTTAACGTACTGGTCCAGCGGTTTGACGAGATCCGGGCTGGAGACGATGACTCCAGAGGCTTCCTCTTCAAAGCCGGCCGTATGGGTCAGGATGTGGTGGAGGGTGATCGGGGGAACGTCACGGTTGTCTGCGGTGCGCGCGGGGATGCTGAAGTCCAGGTAATTGTTCACGTCAGTATAGAGATCCAGCTTGCCCTGCTCTACGAGCTGCATCACAGCCAGCCACGTGAGGATCTTGGATACAGAACCGGGACGGTGCAGGGTGACCCCGGGAACCATGGGGGTCTTTTCCTCAAGGTTGGAAAAGCCGTAGCCTTTGGAAAAGACGATCTCACCGTCAGCCACGACCAAGACTTCAGCGCCGGGAACCTTGTTCTGGGCCAGCTGAACAGAGAACACTCCGTCAAAAAACGCCTCCAAGGCAGCTGGGTCAAGCACACTGTTCACTTGAGCCGAAGCCGCAGAGACGATCAGTAAGAGGGCGATAAGCACCGCAGATACGCAGATCCGTTTCATCTAACCCACCCCATCAGGTAATAACTGCTTTGCCTACACACTTCTCCTAACTCAGGGTGGGTTCCTTCCCCTTGTGAAGAATTTGTAAGAAGAGCAGGAGGTTAGCGGAGAAGCTGCAGGCGCTTCGCTGCCCAGACCGTGATGGCGAAGCGGGCGATGAAGAGCAGGAGCATGGGGATTGGGTAAAACCAGGGAGCGTACTCAAAAACACCGAGGTTGCGGACCACCTGGCTGAACCCCGTGGCCAGCAGGGCCCAGGCTAGGCCGTACAGGCTGCCCAGGTATCTGTTGTCCTCCGGCCAGAAGTGGAGGAACAGGACCACGATGAACACCCAGGCAATGTGTCCCAGGAGGGGATGGCCGCTCGCCTGCAGAAATCCCAAGTTCTTGAAGGCGGTGATCCCCAGCAGGGGTCCCATGAACTCGCTGTACAGGTAATCAAGCAGCCCGCCCAGAACCACACCGAAGGGCAGGAGAGCGTCCAGTCTGCTTTTCGGGACCGTCAGCAGAACAAGTACGCCCAAAACCACGACCAAGACTGGGTAGACCAGCAGCTGGGCGGCCATCGGCACCATTCCTTCCCAAGAGTGTTCTGGAATAGTATAACCACCCAGTCCCGCGTATTACCCACGGGCACAATAGAAAGCTGTCCTGCGGGCGGCGGGCAAAAGGAGTCCGCGCCTTTTACCAGAATTAGAAACATGAGGTGAGAGCAGTGTTCAGGTTCATAACGAAGGATGTTTGGGTTGGCAGCAGAGTGAGGCAGTTCAAAATGGTCGATCATCCGGGGGCGGCAGCCATCCTCGTAGTGAAGGACGGCCTGGTGCTCTTCGTCGAACAGTACCGGCCCGCAGCTGGCCGCAACATGCTGGAGATCCCGGCAGGGACCATCCAGCGCAGCGAGTCCCCTTTGGATTGTGCCCGCCGAGAACTGCGGGAGGAGACCGGCTACAGTGCTGACAACTGGGAAACCTTGGGCCACCTCTATCCTACGCCAGGGTACACCAATGAGGTCCTGCACATCTTCTTCGCCAGCGGCTTGACCAAGGGAGAACAGCGGCTGGAAGCGGGCGAAGAAGACATCAAGGTGCGCTGGATACCTCTGGAAGAGGTGGAGGAGATGATCGACAAGGGCGAGATCAACGACGCGAAGACGATTATCGCTGTGTTCAAGTATGTGCGCAGGATGCGGCAGCACAGCTGACCGGCGCTATCCCAGATAATTATATGTTCCAATTGTCTTTAATGGCGCCAAAGCCCCGCCGGATGCGGCGGGGCTGTGTCTATGGAGCGGGGTCAGCTCTTCAGCGGAAGTTTTAGAACGCTGTCCTCCCGGATAACCCGCAGGAGCTCTTCCGCCTGCTCTTTGGTGGTTGTTTCCCAGCTCAGGCGCAGGACCGGCTCTGTACCGGAAAAACGGATGGAGAACCAGTTGTCGTCTGCGAAGTAGAACTTGACACCATCGATGTACGATGTTTTGAAGATCTCCCGGGGAAACGCAGGGATGTGGCGGTCTGCCAGCAGAACCTGCTCCAAGCGGGTGCGGTCTTCCCGCCGGTAACCGAGGTTCAGCTCCCCGAAGTAGAGGGTGCCGTACTTGGCATTGATCTCCTCCAGAAGAGCGCTGAGGCTTTTTTTCGTTTTGGCCAGCATTTCCACGGCCAGCAGCGCGGCCAAAATCCCGTCTTTCCCGTTGACATGCCCCCTGATCTTCAGCCCGCCGCTGCTTTCGCCGCCCAAGAGCAGGTTTTCGTCGTCCATTTTCTGGGAAATATACTTGAACCCCACGGGCACTTCAAAGGCAGGTTCGCCGAAGGACTGGGCGATGCGGTCCAGGATGTGGGTGGTGGTGATGTTGCGCACCAGCCCGCCTTTCTCGCCGCGGTACTGCTTCAGGTAGTAGTAAAGGAGCTTGAGAATATCGTTTGCCGTGATGTAGTTGCCCTTCTCATCATAGAGGCCGATGCGGTCCGAATCGCCGTCTGTGGCAATTCCGATATGGTACCTGCCCTGCTTCATGAGGTACTCCATGTCCTGGAGGGCATCGCGTGAGGGCGAAGGAGCCTTTTGACCGAACATGGTGTCCCGCTGGGCGTTGATCAGGTCCACTGAACAGCGCAGCGAAGCGAGGCACATGGCCATGGTGTCCTTAGACACGCCGAACATGGGGTTGAACAGCACATTTAGGTTGCGCTGCTGAACGGCAGGCACATCGATCTGCCTCAGCAGGGAGTCGATATACGCGTTCTTGTTACAGTAGATGGTGATTTTCCCCTGCTCCAGAGCATCAAAGAAGCTGAGGGGCGGCGCCTGGAGAGGCGGTATGTCTCTGCAGAGCTCCTCCAAGCGGTTCGTGACTTCAACAGGGGCGTCTTTGCCCCCCTCAACGATCACCTTGATGCCGTTGTACTCGGAAGGGTTGTGGGAAGCGGTAACCATCAGGCCCAAGGCCAGGTGCTCCTGCTCAACGGCAAACATGAGCATGGGTGTTGGCGCCACCTGCTCCATGAACCAGACCTGGATGCCGTTCTGCACCAGTATCTCCGCGATGGCCCGGGAAAAGCGCCCCGACAGAAAACGCAGATCATGGCCAACCACGACCGGCAGATGGTCCTTTTTGATCTCCTTAAGATACAGGGCAGCCGCCTGCGCCACCCTGCGCACGTTGCTGAACGTAAACTCATCGCCGATTATGGCACGCCATCCGCCCGTGCCGAACTTGATCACAAAGGTCACGACCTTTCACCAAAACTGCTGGTGTATTCGCTTTCTGCCCGTAGATAGCCTTCCTGTTTTGAGCGAAAAAAAGCACGCCGGTTCCGGCGTGCCGCTTCTCCTAACAGGGAGTGTTTTACTTCGGCCAGAGCAGCTGCAGGATCATCTGCTGGGCCATGTTGGCTTGGGCGATCATGGCCAAGGCCGCCTGCATGCGGATCTGGGCAGAAACCATGTTCATGATCTCCAGGGCAATGTCCGCATCGGCGATGCGGGATTCAGCCTCAGTCAGGTTGAGGGCAGTATTCTCCAAGTTGTCGATCGTGTGCTCCAGACGGTTGGTCTTGGCCCCCACATATGCCCTCTGCGTGGAAACCTTGGCGAGGGCATCGTCGATCATACCGATGGCCCTATCCGCTTCCTCTTGAGTGGCCACGGAGGCGTTTTCCAGGCCAAGGTCTTTCACCAGCAGGCTCCCTAGGGCGATGTCCATGGACTGTCCTGAGTTGGCTCCGATCTGGATCATCAGGGGTTTGTCTTCGCCCCTGCTTCCGTCAAGCAGCGGGATGGTGTTGAAGTTGGTGTTCTTCGCGATGTCATCGAGACCCTTTATCAACTCGCTGAACTCCATCTGCAGGGCAGCGCGGTCCTCGTTAGTGAGCGTGCCGGTGGCGGCGTAGACCGAGATTTCCCTCAGGCGGTGCAGGATGGCCTGCATCTCTCCCATAGCTCCATCGGCTACGTTCAGGAGAGAGATGGCATCCTGGGCGTTGCGGGAAGCCTGCCGCAGTCCGCGGATCTGCGCCTTCATGCGTTCTGAGATGGCCAAACCCGATGGGTCATCGGCGGCGCGGTTAATTCTCCGTCCTGTGGCGATACGTTCCATGGACAGGACATAGGCCTTCTGGGCCGAATGGTAGGCACTCAATGCCCTTAACCCGGCCAGGTAGAACAGGTTCACCGCACCACCTCCTTGTGGGTTCGGTCTTCTTATATTATCGGAAAGAAGGCTGCGAGGCTTTAGAACAAAACCAGCAGCGCGAGCCCGAGAACGATGCCGAAAACGGCTCCTAGGGTGGTGGCCAAGGGGTGGGGGAGGCGGTGCGCCTCCCGGAGGAGATCATGGAACACCAAAAAGAGCATGGCACCCGCGGCAAAACCCAAGGTGCCGGCGAGTGTGCCCGGAGTCAAGCTGCCCAAAATACCGCCGGCGAGGGCCCCGAACCCCATGGGCAGGCCGGCCGCGAGGGTCAGGAGAACGGCCTTAGTCTTTCCAATTCCGCCCGCCAGGAGCGGCGCAGCCATGGCCATGCCCTCAGGGATGTTGTGCAGGCAGAGGGCCAGAGCTAGTCCCAGGCCGAGCTCTTCTTCAGCCAGAAAGCCGGCGCCGATGGCGAGGCCCTCAGGGAAGTTGTGGGCCGCGATGCCCAAGCCGAGGAAAAGCCCTGTCTTGATCAAGCTACTGCTCCCGCCTGTGAAAAACGGCTTGAGCAGCAGAAGGGCCGCCACACCCGCAGCCAGCCCGACAACGGCCGGTCCGACTCCCTGAAGCGCCAGCGCTTCCGGAATGAGATCCTGAAAGACGACGGCCAGCATCACCCCGCTCGAAAGGCCCAGGTGGAAGCTGAGTTCTGCTCCCTGCGGCCGCCGGCCGAGGGCCAGGACGATCCCTCCCGCCCCTGTGCCCAAAAGTCCGGCGATGGTGCCCAAGTACACTAGTCGGGCCAGATCCCACACCGACGATCCCCCCTCGCAAGTGCCCTCTACATGCCTATTTCCCGAAGCGGAGAATTATTTCATCACCCCGAGAAATTCTTGGAGGCAGGGTATTGACATGCACCCCCCTTGTCGGTACAATACTCTTGTTTAGTCTTCCTAAACTCCGAGTTTAGTATCATGAAACTCAGGAAGGGGGGGTATGGGATGAAGATCGGCGAGAAAATAAAGCGCCTCCGCATGCAGCACAACTTAACGCAGGAGGAGTTGGCGGATCGCTGCGAACTGTCAAAAGGCTTTATTTCTCAAGTTGAGCGTGACCTGACCTCGCCTTCCATCGCGACCCTGATAGACATTCTCGAATCGCTGGGAACCAATCTGCAGGATTTCTTCAGTCAAGATGTGCCTGAGAAACTGGTTTTCACAAAGAACGATGTAGCGGTTAAGAGCGATGAAGAGCTGAAGAGCGAGATTCACTGGTTAGTGCCCAATGCCCAGAAGAACTCCATGGAACCGATCATGGTCTACCTCGAGCCCGATGGGCGCACGCCCTACGATGATCCCCATGATGGCGAGGAGTTCGGTTATGTGATCAGGGGGCAGATCCAGCTGTATTTCGGCTCAGAAGTCGTGAAGGTACGCGCCGGCGAGTCGTTTCACTTCCCGGCTCAAGCAGGCCATTATATAGCCAATGCGGGCAAGCGGCCCGCAGTAGTGCTCTGGGTGTCTTCACCGCCCAGCTTCTAAGAATCACGAGGGGGGACTGTGGTGTCCGAGATCATTGTACAGCTGAAAGGTGTGTCTAAGTACTACGATGACACACCGGCACTCACAGACGTAGATCTCTATATTCGGAAGAACGAGTTCGTTACGCTGCTTGGCCCGAGCGGCTGCGGTAAGACAACTATGCTGCGCCTAATTGGGGGTTTTGAGAAGCCGGACAGCGGTACCATAACCTTCAAAGGCGAAGACATCAGCAATGTTCCGTCTCACAAGCGCAGAGTAAACACTGTCTTTCAGCGCTATGCCCTGTTCTCCCATCTGAACGTGTTTGAAAACATCGCTTTTGGCCTGAGGATCAAAAAGATGAAGGAGCCGGTCATCCAGGAGAAGGTTGCCCACATGCTCAAGCTGGTGAACCTCGAGGGGTATGAAAAGCGGGATGTCAACTCCCTCAGCGGCGGGCAGCAGCAGCGTGTGGCGATTGCACGCGCCTTGGTAAACGAGCCCGAGGTACTGCTGCTCGATGAACCCCTGGCAGCGCTCGATCTCAAACTGCGCAAAGAGATGCAGCATGAGTTGAAGAACATGCAGCGCCAGCTGGGCATTACCTTCCTCTATGTCACCCACGACCAGGAAGAGGCTCTGTCCATGAGCGACACCGTTGTGGTGATGAAGGAAGGAGAGATCCAGCAGATCGGGACTCCTGAGAAAATCTACAACGAACCGATCAACGCCTTTGTGGCGGATTTCATTGGAGAAAGCAACATCGTTGACGGTATTATGCGCCAGGACTACCTGGTGGAGTTCGCCGGCAACACCTTTGACTGCGCCGATGCAGGTTTCGACCAGGATGAGCCCGTCGACGTCGTCATCCGGCCGGAGGATCTCACCCTCATGCCTCCGGATCGAGCCAAGATCAGGGGCCAGGTCCGCTCAGTGAACTTCCTGGGCGTACACTGGGAGATGATCGTGGATGGCAGCGATGGCACCTCTTGGCTGGTTCACTCAACTTTGATGGAGCCCGTGGGGACGACGATCGGGCTTGGCCTTGAACCCATGGACATCCACATCATGAAGAAGGTGAGAGCGTAGTGAGGCGCTTTACGCTGACCCCCTATCTGGTTTGGATGGTGCTGTTCACGGTAGTGCCCATGCTGCTCGTGCTCTACTACGCCTTTTCCGTCCCAACCGCGGGCGGCACCACCTGGTCGCTGGAGAACTTTTCTCGGTTTTTTGAGCCGATTTACCTCAGAGTGTTTCTCCGTTCGTTGTCCTTGGCCGTGATCAGCACCGCCATCTGTTTGCTGTTGGGCTACCCCGCAGCGATGATCATGGCGGGAAGCGCCTTCAAGCGCAAGAACGTGGTCATGCTGCTCTTTGTGGTCCCCATGTGGATGAACTTCCTCCTGAGGACCTACGCCTGGCTGACTATCCTGGAGCGCAGCGGGTTTATCAACTCGGTGCTCGCTTTTCTGAACCTGCCGCGCCTGAACATCCTGTACACCGACAAGGCCGTGATCCTCGGCATGGTGTACAACTTCCTGCCCTTCATGGTGCTTCCGATCTATTCGGTGCTCAGCAAGATCGATAAAGGCGTCGTGGAAGCCGCTGGAGATTTGGGAGCCAATCCCCTTCAGGTCTTCATCAAGGTGATCCTGCCCTTGAGCATGCCAGGGGTCGTTTCTGGAATCACCATGGTGTTCATGCCGGCCATGACAACCTTTGTCATCTCCAGGCTCCTGGGTGGAGGTCAGTTCACCCTGATCGGGAACCTGATTGAGCAGCAGTTCCTGGTGGTCGGGGATTGGGGCTTCGGCTCCGCCATCTCCGTGGTGATGATAGTGGTGATCCTGCTCAGCATGGCAGTAATGTCCTTCTTTGAAGGGCCGGAAAGGGATGTGGCGCTATGGTAAGGCATCTCAAACGCAGCTACATCTACCTCATCTTCGCCTTTCTGTACATGCCCATCGCCGTCTTGATGGTGTATTCCTTCAATGATGCGCGTTCCCGGGGCATGTGGGGAGGCTTTACGCTGCGCTGGTACGTAGAGCTGTTCCAGGATCGCACCATCATGCATTCGCTGTATGCAACGCTGATCATAGGCGCCAGCTCGGCTGTACTGGCCACCATCATTGGCACCATGGCGGCCATCGGCATCCACAATTCAAAGGGTCCGGCCAAAAAGGTGATCATGAACGTGACTTACCTGCCGGTTCTGAACCCGGAGATTGTGACCGCCATTTCCCTGATGCTGCTGTTCGTTTTCACCAGGGTGCGGTTCGGTTACCTGACCCTGCTGCTTTCGCACATCAGCTTCAACGTTCCGTATGTGATCCTTTCTGTACTGCCTAAACTGCGGCAGTTGAACAAGCACCTTTACGAAGCGGCCCTGGACCTGGGCTGCACGCCGCTGCAGGCTTTGTGGAAGGTGATCATCCCCGAGATCATGCCGGGCATCGTTACAGGACTGCTTCTGGCTTTTACCCTGTCCATTGATGACTTCGTCATCAGCTTTTTCACCACTGGTTCAGGAGTATCCACGCTGTCCATCACGGTCTACTCCATGGCCAGAAGGGGAATTAACCCCAAGATCAACGCACTGTCTACCATAATGTTCACGTTTGTTCTGGCACTACTGATTGTGGTCAATGTGCGGCAGGCCCGCGAAGAAAGAAAAGAAAGGAATGGGAAGCGTGCGCCTAAGAAAGACAGTCCTTACGATCCTAAGTTTGGTAGTGCTTAGCCTGAGTCTTGCAGGGTGCGGAAAAGATCAGCCCACACTGCATGTGTACAACTGGGGAGACTACATCGACGAGACTATTCTTCCAGAGTTTGAAAAAGAGACGGGAATCAAGGTGGTCTATGACACCTATTCCACCAATGAGGATATGTATGTAAAGATCAAGTCTGGCGGCAGCAACTACGACCTGATCTTCCCCTCGGAGTACATGGTCACCAGGATGATCAACGAGGGAATGCTGCAGAAGATCGATCTGAACAAGATCCCGAATTACAAGAACATCGACCCGAAGCTGATGGGTGCCGATTACGATCCGGGAAATGAGTACACCCTGCCCTACATGTGGGGTACCCTGGGCATCCTCTACAACACCACCATGGTGGATGAGGAAATCGACAGCTGGGATGTGCTCTGGGATCCCAAGTACGCCAAGGAGATCCTCATGCTCGACAGCCAGCGCGACTCCATCGGTGCGGCGCTCCTGAAGCTTGGTTACTCCGTTAACACAAAGGATCCCAAGCAGCTGGCCGAGGCCGGCGAGCTCCTCAAAAAGCAGAAGCCGCTGGTGCTGGCTTACGTGGTGGACGAAGGCAAAGACAAGATGGTAGCAGGTGAAGCAGTGCTGGCCTTGACCTGGTCGGGAGAAGCAATGTACGCCATCGGTGAGAACCCCGATCTGGCCTACGCCATCCCCAAAGAGGGGACGAACCTCTGGTTCGATGTCGTGGCCATCCCCAAGGGTGCCAAGAATGTTGACGCCGCCCACAAGTTCATTGATTTCCTGAACAGGCCGGAGATTGCCCTGCGCAATACCGAGTACACCGGCTACTCCACCCCCAATCTGGCCGCCTGGGCCATGCTGCCCGAAGAGGTGCGCAACGATCCCGCGGCCTATCCAAGCGAGGATGTCCTGGCCAATGCCGAAGTGTTTGTCAGTTTGGGTGAGACCCTAAAAGAATACGACCGCATCTGGACCGAAGTTAAAGCGTTCTAGGCAAGCAGAGCTTCTCCCCCAAGGAGGGGCTCTTGCGTATATGGGCTCTGCGGGCCCTCCAAAACCCCAATCATAAGAAAGGAGTGAGGAGTGTGAGCAGACTCTCGAAAACGCTGGCGGTGCTGGCGGCTCTAGTTCTGCTCGGTGCAGCGCACAGCGGCTGCACGCGGGACAAGCCTACGATCTACGTGTACAACTGGGGTGACTACATCGACGAAAGTGTCTTGGCAGAGTTCGAAAAGCAGACGAAGATCAAGGTAGTCTACGACACCTACGCCACCAACGAGGACATGTACGTCAAGATCAAGGCTGGCGGCAGCGCTTACGACGTCATCTTCCCATCGGACTACATGCTCACTAGGATGATCGAAGAAGGCTTGGTGCAGAAGCTGGATCTGACCAAGATCCCCAATGTGAAGTACGTGGAAAAGAGGCACTTGGGCTGGGACTACGATCCGGCGAACGAGTACTCGCTCCCGTACTATTGGGGTACTGTTGGCATCTTGTACAACACAACTATGGTGGAGGATCCCGTGGACAGCTGGGATATCCTCTGGGACCCGAAGTATGAAAAGGAGATCCTGATGCTGGACAGTCAGCGGGACTCCATCGCTGTGGCCCTTCTCAAGCTGGGCTACAGCATCAACACCCTCGATGAACAGGAACTCGCCGAGGCGGGGGAACTGCTCAAGCAGCAGAAACCCTTGGTCCTGGCCTACGTGGTGGATGAGGCGCAGGACAAGATGATCGCTGGCGAAGCAGCCCTGGCCGTAGTCTGGTCTGGAGAGGCCACGGTAGCCCGCAGCCAGAACCCGGATCTGGCTTTCGCCATCCCGAAGGAAGGCACAAACCTCTGGTTTGATGTCATGGCAGTACCGAGCAACGCCAAGAACCCCGAAGGAGCCATGAAGTTCATCAACTTCATGCTCGACCCCGAAATCGCCTTCCGCAACGCCGATTACACGGGCTACGCCGTGACCAACGGAGCTGCCCGTTCCATGCTTCCTCCGGAGATCAGTCAGGACCACAGCGTCTATCCGGAACCGGAGGACTTGGTCAATGCCGAAGTGTTTGTCAACCTCGGGCAGACTCTGAGCATCTATGATCGCATCTGGACGGAAGTTAAGGCGCATTGAGATAAAAAGAAAGCGGCTGGAGCTGTATGGGGCTTCAGTCGCTTATTGTTCTCACCGTATTTGCGCTACTCACTGATCAGTCTCTCCTTCTTCAGCCGCCGGATCCTCTTGTAGCAGCGGGCGATAGGGATGGATAGAATCACCACAGCAGCTACGTGGATCAGGCCTGGAACCGTTTGACCGGTGAAGATCTTCAGGCTGAAGGCCAAGTTCATGATGGCGAAGGGGAGAAACATGTAGATGATGTTCTTGTAATGTGCGATCCGGGACTCTTTGTCGGAAAAAAGGTCGAACGGCCCATCTGCCGCCTTTTTGCGCAGGTACACCCAGCGAGAGTAGGAGGCGACTACTTCCACGCCAGTCTCTCTCAGGAAGTTCAGATACGCGGTGCTTTCCAAGTGGTTGATGGGGTTTTTCAGCAGCTGGATGCGGTAGATGTACTCGCCGGGTTCGCCCTTCTCGAAGAGGTAACGCCCGAAGACGTAGTCTATGCAGTGCCAGCCCTTTGCCGCCATCTGGTTCAGCCACTGTTCTTCCTTTTCGAAGTTGGAGATGAACTTAACGACGCTCTTCGTCACTGCTCTTCGCTCCTTGTCACTGATTTTCCGTGCCGCACCAACTCTTCCAGCCGGGCCAGCTCCTGCAAGAACACTGTTTCGCCACGTTCAGTGATCAGGTATTCCTTGCGGCGGGAATCTGACCCGTCAACAAGCGGCCTGATCCACCCTTTCTCCACCAGTGTGTTTATGGCTCCGTAGAGAGTCCCCGGGCCCAAGACCACTCTGCCGTTCGTCAGTTCCTGAACCTTCTGCATGATGCCGTAACCGTGGAGCGGCTCGTGTAGGCTGAGAAGGATGTAGAAGACGGCTTCTGTGAGGGCACCCTGTTCCTCTGGGACCATGGTACCACCTCCTTAACTATATCCTTGACTGATATATCGCGGACAGTTATAACGTCTGACGACATAAATATATCACCGGGCGATATATGTGTCAAGCGAAAATGAAGGTGAAGTTGTCCTTCCAAAAGCAAGAAATTACGGGTAAGATGAAAACAAAGAGAGGATCAGCCGAAAAACCTCCCACTGATGCGACGTATATTAATGAGGGCGAGGAGGAGGCGCAGATGAGGCGAATCGCGTATTGTCTAGCCGTGTTGTTGCTAGCCTTTGCACTGACGGGGTGTGAGATTACCCCTGGGCCTGGGCCTGGTTTGACCACTGGGATAGAAGGCTACATTTACGTTCGGGCCAGCGTTTCACCGGCAGCAGCAGAGAACTCTGAGGACCAGGGTGATGTGCTGTTTTCGGCGAGCGAAGTCCCTCCCTATGGGTATGTTGCACTTAGGAATGCGGTGGTTCAAGCCAGGAACGACTACTCGGGGCAGACCAAGAGCGGAAGGACCGGTAACAATGGGTATTTCCGGATCACCGGTTTGGCCTCTGGTCCCTACACGGTGAGGGTGTTGTCTCTGCGCAATGCTGCCACGTCAACCTATGTCTACGCCAATCAGATGTCGTGGGTCGTGAGGAATTTCGAGGGCATGGCCTATTACCTCGTGATCGGTATCAGCAGCTACAGCGGTGACCGGTACTATCCGGGGCCGGCGCAGGATGCTGAGGCAATTTACAACACGCTGCACGGGGGCAACATGTTAGCTGGCTATGGCAAGCTTCTGAAAAACAGTCAAGCTACGAAGGCCAACATCAAAAGAGAAATCGACAACCTGATCAGCATGGCTCGCAGCCCCCATGATTACCTGGTAATCTACTTCTCAGGCCTTTCGGGCTCCGACTATCTGAGCCCCTATGATGACAATGGACAGACGTGGAGCACAGCTATCACCGATGCTGAACTGGAGTCTTGGGTCAAATTCTTCCCCGGCGACAGTGTGACTCTGATCGTGGATGGCTCATTTTCGGAGACCATGGCCGACGGCAAACCGTTCCAGCCCTTCGCATTCAGGAAGGACTGGCGGTACACGGTGCTGGCCGGCGCCAGGAAGAATCAGCGGGTGAACTACGATAATAAACTGGGGCACAGCGTTTTCACCCACTTCTTGCTTATGGGCTTGCAGACGAGAAACGCCGATCTGAACCGGGACGGGAACATTACAGCATATGAGCTTTACGAGTACACCAAAGAAGAGATGTACTGGTATTATGATCGCAACCGGGCATCGGATTATCACGAACCGTATATCTACGAAGGGTACTATGGCGATACGCCGATCTTCAGATACTAACACGGGATTTCGAGGAGGGATACTATGAAAAGGTTGACTATCGCTTTGCTGGCAGCGCTGCTGCTTATCGGGTCTGTTCCGGCGGCCGCCCAGTGGGAGAGCTACGGAACTGTTACTGACGTTACTGCGATAGCCTGGCTCGAGGGCGGTACCTTGAGTGTTGCGCTTGCCAACTCCAGCAACACCAGGACCACGGTAACCGTTTCGACCAATACAGTCGATTCCTGGGGCAGGCCGGTGTTTGCCTCTCGCCAGGTGAGCATTCCGGGGCGCACCATCGTGCTGGAGACCTTCTACCCGGGAACTTACTGGCGCGGTGAGCTCGATGTGCGGGTTTCGGGAGGGTTCCGCGGGTTCAAGGTTCCGGTTCAGAACGGGGACATCTTCCAGCCGGACAGCTACATCGTCGCAGCCAACACCCAGCTGAACGTGCGGGTGAACCTGGACAATCTCCTGGACAGCTCCGGTCAAACCCGCTTGGTTGTTGATGACTACTACACCACACAGGGCGGCGCGCAGGACGATCGCATCCGCATCGAATCCATTGGCGGCGGCCTTACACAGGTGCGGGGTACCAACACAATCGAGTATGTGAAGCCGTATATGGTGCTGAGGATGAAGACTCCCAACATCGCCGGCCTGACCACCTTGACCTTCGGCATGCGCAAGTCAGAAGGCCCATCCAACTGGTGGCAGGAGAGGATCGAGGGCCCAACCATCCTGGTTTACGGCCGCAACATGCGCTTCCTCGGAACATCACCGTACGATGACAACAGCGGGAGAGTGGCGCGGTAGTCTGAGCTGAGGAGGATGAAGAGTTGCGTCGTTTGAGTTCGGTTCAAGCTTTGACAGCAGCAGTGTTCATTGTGGTTCTTCTCGCCAGTCCGGCCGCTGCGGCCATGCGGGACGGCTGGTTGGGAGACATGGCAGTTGTGGCATGGCTGGAAGACTCGACCGTGAAAGTGGCGTTGGCCAATGGAGGCACATCCCGCCTCACCGTGACGTTAACTTCGGAAGGGTGGGACCAGCGCTGGCGCCCGTTTTTCCTGGATCGTACTCTCGTGGTGCCGGCCCGCACCGTGGTCATCGAGGCCTTCAACCTGAACTCAACGTGGCGTGGCGAACCTGTGGCAGTAAAGGTCAGCGCCTGGGACCGGGAGGCGGTGGTGGAAGTTCAGACTCAAGAGATCTTCAGCCCCTCTTCCTATGTGGTGCGTTCTCAGGAGGAGCTGCAGGTGTTTGTCGATCTGGCCTTTCTGGCTCCTGAACGGGAGACCGTAACTCTTGTGGTCGATGATGTCTACCGAGGCCTCGGTCAGAGCGATGTGGGCGAGATCACGGTCAAATCTGTGGAAGGCGGGTTCTACTTCTCACCGGCTCGCCAGCGGGTGGAGTGGATCGACCCCTATATGATCCTGACCATGCAGGCACCACGGCCGCAGCGGGAGGTTACCACCTTCTCCTTCAGCGTCTACAAGGTTCCGGAGGATGCCCGCGGGCGCTATTCTGACCAGGAGATCGAAGGCCCGACCATCCTGGTCTTCAGCCGGCAGCTGGCCTATCAGGACAATTCTCATTTGAGTTCGCCTCCAACTCCCGCTTGGGATTGGCGGCGGTAGCAGGTTTTGGGGATATCCACCCTTCACCTAGGCAGGATCTGCCTGCCCGGGTGGAGGGTTTTGCTTTTCAGGAGAAGCAGGGAGATGCAAACAGCTGTGGAATAAAGCAGCTAACCGCTGAAACGCTAGCCTTGGGAGGTGCAGAGAGTTGAACAAAGTGGATTTTGTGATCATCACTGGCTTGTCGGGTGCGGGCAAGACGCAGGCCATGAAGGTCTTGGAAGATCTGGAGTTTTTCTGCATAGACAACCTGCCCCCTGCTCTGCTGCCCCGCTTGGTTGAGCTGCACGTGCAGAGTCAGAGCGCCCGGCAGTATGCAATCGCCATCGACATCCGTGTTCGTGAGTACTTCAGTGATCTGCGCCAATCCCTGGAATGGCTCGAAGGGAGCGGCCACTCGTACATGATCATCTTCCTGGACTGCTCCGACTCCGTGCTCATCAAGCGCTTCAGCGAAACCAGGCGCCTTCATCCCCTGATCAAGGGGAAGACTGAAGCCGAGAGCATTTTCGCAAGCATCGCTGAAGAAAGGCGGCTTCTCGCCGAAGTGCGGGGGATGGCCCATGTGGTCATCGATACAAGCGACATGCGCCCCATGGACCTCAAGGTGCGCATCAGCGACATTTTCGCCGGGATCCCCCTGCAGGAGTCTGTTCTGGTGGATGTGTTTTCCTTCGGGTACAAATACGGGGCGCCGATCGATGCGGATATCGTGTTTGACGTGCGCTTCATCCCCAATCCGTTTTACGTGGATGAACTGCGGCACCTCACCGGCCAGGATGCTGAAGTGGCCGATTACGTCCTCCGCTGGCCGGCAACCCAGCTGTTCTTGGAGAAGTTCACCAACCTTATCTACGAACTACTTCCCGACTTCGCCCGAGAGGGAAAGGGCCATTTGAGTATCGGTATCGGCTGCACAGGCGGCCAGCACCGCTCGGTGGCCATCGCCAATGAGCTGGCCAGGCGGCTGGAGAACCTGAGGGTCAAAGCCCGGGCCAGGCACAGGGAGCTTGGCTGGAGCAGTTCGTAACATGCAGCAATAACGTGCAAAGGGTGAGTCTATGGATCGCGCTGAAAGACTGGGGAAGGAGAGGATCCTCCCCCTTTTGCTGAGATTCTCCATACCGGCCATTGTGGGCATGCTTGTGCAGGCCCTTTACAATGTGGTTGACCGCATTTTCGTGGGTAACGGCGTGGGCGCCTTGGGACTTGCCGGGCTGTCCATCGTTTTCCCGGTTATGCTGGTGCAGATGGCGTTTGTTATGCTGGTTGGCTTGGGCGCTACTGCCCTGATCTCCATCCGCCTGGGGGAAGGGCGCAGGGAAGAGGCGGAGAAGATCATGGCCAATGCCCTCGGGCTCCTTGTGCTTATCGCAGTGATCGGAACGACGGCCGGGATCCTCTTCCTCGATCCTGTGCTGCGGCTCTTGGGTGCCAGCGATGCTGTCCTGCCCTATGCCCACGATTACCTGAGCATCATCCTCTACGGAGCCATCTTCCAAGCCGTGGGCTTCGGCCTCAACCACATGATCCGTGCGCAGGGAAGCCCCGCTGTCGCCATGGCTACCATGCTCATTGGAGCCATCTCCAATGCCATTTTGGACCCGGTTTTCATCTTTGTCTTCGGTTTGGGGGTCAAGGGCGCGGCCTTCGCCACGATTCTGGCCCAAGCCTTGTCCGCAGCGTGGGTGCTCTCCTACTTTCTCAGAGGCAAAAGCCAGCTGCGCCTGAACTGGCGCGCTGTACCCAGGCTTGAGCTGCACGTTGTGAAGCAGATCGCCACTATCGGCTTTGCGCCCTTCTCGATCCAGATGGCGTCCAGCGTTCAGAACCTGATCCTCAACCAAATCTTGATCAGGCACGGGGGAGACCTGGCCATCTCAGCCATGAGCATTGTCTTCAGTTTGAACACCTTGATCCTGATGCCCATCTTTGGCATCAACCAGGGAGCCCAGCCCATCCTGGGTTTCAACTACGGTGCCAAGCAGTATGACCGTGTGCGCCAGACTTTCCGCTATGCTGCAGGCGGAGCCACCATCATTGTGTGCTTGGGCTTTTTGGCAACCCGCCTCTTCCCAAGACAGCTTGTGTCTCTGTTTGGCCGGCAGGATGCTGATCTGATCGCACTAGGAGTACAGGCGGTCCGTACCGCCACCCTCGGCCTGCCCGTTGTCGGGTTGCAGATCGTTGGGTCCAACTTCTTCCAGGCGCTGGGCAAACCGACCAAAGCTTCTCTGCTTTCTCTCAGCCGTCAAGTGCTCCTGCTCATCCCCCTGGTGCTGATTCTGCCCAGGTTCTTGGGCCTAGCCGGTGTGTTCGCTTCGTATCCCCTCTCCGATGTCGGGGCAGCGGCGGTGACGGCCATCCTTGTTCTGAGGGAATTCGCTCACTTAAGCAGGGCCGAAAGGCAGGAGGCGCCCGCAGCCCTGGTAAGCGAGGTGAACCCATGAGAATCTATCTGGCGCAAGAGAATCCAAAGGTGGGGGATCTTAAGGGCAACCTATCCAGGCTGCGCCAGGTTGTCCGGGAAAACTCCGCCGCAGAGCTTATTGTCTTTCCTGAGCTGTACTTAACTGGCTATCCGCCTGGCGATCTCCTGCTGCGCACTGACTTCCTGGAAGCAGTTCGCGGTACTCTCGTTGCTGTGCAGGAGTTCAGCAGGGAACACCCAGAGACCGCGCTGATCGTGGGAACACCCTGGCAGGAAGAAGGAACGCTTTTCAATTCGGCAGTCGTGCTACAGGACGGCGCGGTGCTGGGAGTTCAGCACAAGCGCCAGCTGACTCCCTTCCGGTCCTTCCCTGAGAGCCGTTACTTCAGCCCTGGCCGGGAAAACCTCATTCTTTCGCTTGCGGGGCGTTCAATAGGTTTTGCTTTGGGCCTGGAACTAGATGGCCGGTTGGCGCATGGTCTCAAGAAAGCTGGCGCAGATGTGGTCATCAATCTGCGGGCAGTGCCTTTCCAGGCGCGGGACGAAGTGCGTTTTCCGCAGGAGCTTTCTCAGCTGGCAGCGGCGTCAGGGTTAACCGTGGCTGCAGCGGGCCAGGTCGGAGGCAATGACGGCTTGG
>DURQ01000051.1 GCA_012840725.1 Bacillota bacterium | reverse complement strand
TGCATTCTCATCACCCTGGTGATATTTGCTTTCTACGGAACCGTTGTTGCCGGGGCCTTCGTTAAGACCTGGGGTGTGAACAACACCTTCACCCTGGAACACTGGCGTTATGCCTGGGACGTAGGCCTGGACAGCATCAAGTCGACGCTTACTCTGGCTGCGATCGCCACGCCCATCACCGGCGTTTTCGCCATGGTGGTTGCCTTTATCCTGGTGCGCAAGCAGTTTCCCGGCAAGAAGGTCCTTGGTTTCATATCTATGCTGGCCTTTGCCGTGCCCGGCACCGTGGTGGGCATCGGCTACATCCTTGCGTTCAACGAACCGCCTCTGCTCTTGAGCGGTACGGCGTTGATAATTGTTCTCTGCTTTGTGTTCAGGGAGATGCCTGTCGGAATCGAGTCTGGCGTTGCCTCCCTGATGCAGATCGACAAGTCCATTGAGGAGGCATCCACCAACCTAGGTGCCTCCAGCGGCTACACCTTTGCCAAGATCCCCCTGCCGTTGATCAAACCGGCATTCCTGTCGGGGCTGTTCTTTGCCTTTGCCCGATCCATGACGGCAGTGAGCGCTATCATTTTCCTGGTCTCAGCGCGGTGGCACCATCTAACAGTGCTCATCCTGTCCCAAACTGAGATCATGCGCCTGGGTGCAGCCAGCGTGCTCAGTCTGATTCTGATCATTATTGTGCTGGGTGCCTTCGCCCTGATGCGTCTGGCGGTGGGCGACACGATCAACCGGCAGCCGGCGAAGTGAGGGAGGATAGGACTATGTGTGCACAGAAAGTCGAACTACGCCAACTGGTAAAGATCTTCCCGGCCCCCGGCGGCACGGAAGTGACAGCTGTGGATGGCATGAACCTTGAGATCAAACCGGGGGAAATGGTTACGTTCCTTGGGCCATCAGGCTGCGGCAAGACAACCACCCTCCGTATGGTAGCCGGCTTCGAGATGCCCACTTCGGGGCAGATCCTCATCGGAGATGAGGATGTTTCCACAAAAGCTCCCAACGAGCGCGATACGGCAATGGTGTTCCAGAGCTACGCTCTCTTTCCCCATATGACAGTGGAGGAGAATGTGGGCTACGGCCTTCGCTTCCGCAGAGTGAGTAAGAAGGATGCGAGAGAGCGCGTGGAGAGGATCATGGAGCTGGTCGGTCTGCAGGGGTTGGGCAAACGTGCCCCTGGTCAGCTCTCCGGCGGCCAGCAGCAGCGGGTGGCCCTGGCAAGGGCTTTGGTTGTGGAACCGCAGGTGCTGCTCTTCGATGAGCCCCTGTCCAATCTAGACGCTAAGCTGCGGGAGTACATGCGGGAAGAGATCCGCCGCGTCCAGCAGGAACTGGGGATCACCGCGATCTACGTAACCCATGATCAGAGCGAAGCTATGGCGTTGTCTGACCGCATCGTGGTGATGAACGCCGGCCGGATCGAGCAGGTAGGTACTCCGCAGGAAATCTACCTGCGGCCGGCTACCCGTTTTGTTGCAGATTTCATCGGTAAAGTGAACTTCCTGCCCTGCAAAGTGCTGGAGCGCGAAGGCAGGGCGGCGGTTGTGGAAGCGTTCGGCCGCAGGATCACGGTACATGATGCACCCGATTTGAGGGGAGAAGCTTCCCTGGTGGTGCGCCCAGAGGCGATGTTCCTGCAAAAAGAGCAGGGAGTGCCTGTCAAAGTGGTCAGTAGAGTCTACCTTGGCTCGGCCATGCAGTACCGGGTAGAACTCCCCAATGGAGACCAGGTGACCGTGTACGAAAGCAACCCTCACCTGCAGGACGTGTTTTCCGCAGGGGAACCCGCCTTCCTCAGGCTTGACTCAAATGCCGTACACCTGCTTCCCGCCTAGGCAGAGAGTGGGTGAAAATGACCCCCTAGGATTCGGACCTAGGGGGTTTTCGCGCTCGTGACTTCTTTTAGCTTGGGAGTCCAGTATACGTTGGTGTCAGGCGCAAAATGCTGCGGGTCCGTTTCGGCGTAGTAGTCGCCCGCATCCAGCTCTCCGCTTCGGTTGACATCAACCCAAGCCATGAGCTGCCAGGTTCCTTCTGTCAGGTTGAGCACCTTGGTATCTTGGGCGGGGAGGGGGATATCCATTTCGCTGACGGCTGTGAACTGGCTGCCGCTGCGGAGCCCCTGCATGATCCTGACGTTTTCGACAGCCTGGACAGCCCAATAGGCGTTGATGAGGCCGTGGCCGTATTCGGTGAAGTCACCGAGCTTCATGGCCGTGCGCTCCAAGATGTCACGAACCTCGCTTTTTGGTATGCCGTTGGCCAGCATTAAGCCGATCACACCGGCAACATGGGGAGTGGCCATGGAGGTACCGTAGAGGCCGCTGGTCCTACCTAGAATATCCGTGCTCCACACCCAGTTGTACACCATTTCCCGCTGGCCGCCGGTTCCTCCAGGTGCCATGACAAGGTTAGGATAGCCGTAGTTGGAGTAGGGGGCGCGCCGAGGCGTGCGCCAGGTTCCCGATACCCAGCCGCTGTCGACGGCACCAACAGCGATCACTTCAGGGAAGCCGGCGGGGTAACGGATCTGCGGCTTTCCATCGTTACCAGCCGAAGCGACAAGGATTGCGCCAGCGGCATAGGCGCGCTGCACTGCGGCATGCTGGTGTTCGGTGTATTCCACGCCACTTAAGGACATGTTGATCACATCGGCTGGCCTTGGGTTGTTGGGCTTGTCCGGTTGGTCGTTGAGGAGCCCGGCGGCGTAAAGTATGCCGTTAGCCACCTTCCAGGTCGTCGTCCGGCGGCTGCTGTCGAAAACCCGTACCGGCAGGATGTCCACGTCCCACATGACGCCAGCTGCGCTGATTCCGTTGTTGGTGACAGCGCCGATCGTACCCGCCACATGTGTACCGTGCCCATCGACGTCCTCGATCGTTCCTTCACCAGAGAAGTCACGGGCATGCTCAAGATCGAGTTGAGCAGCCAGATCAGGATGGTCAGTGTCCACGCCCGTGTCGAGCACGGCGATGCGCACCTGCCTGCTGCCTGTGGTAACTGCCCAAGCTTGGGGCAGGCGGATCAAATCGTAATGCCACCACTGGTGGGTGGAGTAGAACGGATCGTTCGGCAGCAGGAGATCTTCTGGGACGCAGATGTAATTGTGTTCTACCGACAAAACGCCAGTTACTTGATTCAAGGCTGTCAGCTGGTGTTCTTCCTCTGCGGCGGTGCTCAGCGCCCAGTTCCGCGGCTGCACCAGATGGGCCGCGATGACATCCAGCGTGTCGAGGACCTCATAACCTGCTTCAGCCAAGATGCGCTCCCTTTCCGCTCGGCTGAGGTTGGGGTCCATCATCACAACGAACTCACCAGAAGTATGCACTTCAGCAGCTCCATCCGCCAGTTCTTCCTTGGCACCTACGGGGAAGGAGGCGCCGCGGCTGCCTGAAGCGCCCTGCTCAACGGCTTGAGGAAAAGCGTGTTCGAAACTGAGATCAACAAAGAGCAGACCGCCAGTTCCCTGGGGTACTGCTGTGAAGTCCACACTGCTGCGTGCGCTGCTTACCTGCCTGGTCGGCGGGTAGAACGACCAGCCATCCTTCTGGGGCGTTACGGTGACTCTACCTTTCACACCGTCTGCCCGCCAAGACCCATCTGCCCCCGTCTCGGTTCTGGCCGGAGTCTGCGGCCCTTCAATTACGATCTGCACAGAGGGAACGCCCTCGTTTGAGAGATCGGCAACTCTCCCGGAGATACTGTATGGCCTTACGGTGCCTCCGCCGAAGCAGCCGGTGGCGAGCACGCTCAGCACGATCAACAGCGCAGCCATGCGCTGACTCCTACTCACGTCGGATCACGTCCTATCATCCTCCGAAGTAACATTCGGGACCTTCCTGCGATTTCCTTTCCATAAAGGCGCCTAATGCTCGCAGGGTTTGCCACCTTAGTCCCTTTTTCCCAGGGCAGACGGCCAGGTGGGTTGTGGAACATGGAGGGTTGTTATAGAATTTGAGTGGAAAGACGGCCGAGGGGGCTGTTTTGCTTTTGCACTTTGTGAAGTGGGGTGAACGAGGTGGCGATAACCCGCGATCAGCTCAAGACCGCAATCGATGAGGCGCTGGCCAGGGTCGAAGTCGTGGACATGCATACCCATCTGTTTCCGGCGGAGTTCAGCGGCATGCTCCTGTGGGGGATAGATGAAGTTCTGACCTATCACTATTTGATAGCCGAATACTTCCGCTGCAGCCAGATGGACTGCGATCGCTTCTTCACACTCCCCAAGGCCCGGCAGGCGGAGCTGGTTTGGCAGACCCTTTTCCTGGAGCGTTCGCCCGTCAGTGAAGCCCAGAGGGGAGTACTCACCATTCTCCAAAAGCTCGAGCTCGATGTGGGTGCCCGCTCTCTGGACTCCTACCGGGAATACTTCCGCAGCCTTAAGCTGGAGGAGCACATCGACAACGTGTTTCGGCTCGCCGGAGTACAAGAAGTGGTCATGACCAATGACCCCTTCGATCCGCAGGAGCGGTCGTTCTGGAAGGAAGGCGCGGAAGTCGATCCCCGATTCCGAGCTGCCCTGCGGATCGATCCTCTCCTCGTGAATTATCCGGAAGCGGCCAAAATGCTCCAGGCTGAGGGCTATGAGGTGGATAGGGATCTGGGAGGGAACTCAGCTGCAGAAGTGCGCCGGTTCCTCAAGGATTGGGCCCAGAGGATCAGGGCTCTCTACATGGCAGCCTCGCTGCCCCCCAATTTCAGCGTTTCCGACGATTCCCTGGGGACGCGGGTGCTCAAAGAGTGCATCCTGCCCGCCTGCGCTGAGCTCAACATCCCCATGGCCATGATGATCGGTGTGAAGAGGCAGGTCAACAAAGAGCTTCGCCTGGCTGGAGACTCCTTAGGCAGAGCTGAGATCGGAGCCGTGGAGCGGCTCTGTGCAGAGTATCCGGAGAACAAGTTCCTGGTGACCATGCTTTCCCGGGAAAACCAGCACGAACTGGCGATCGCAGCGAGGAAGTTCAGGAACCTCCTGGTCTTCGGCTGCTGGTGGTTCTTGAACAATCCCAGCCTGATAGAGGAGATCACAGCTATCCGCCTGGAAACCCTTGGGCTTTCCTTTGTGCCGCAGCATTCCGACGCCCGGGTGTTGGAGCACCTGATCTACAAATGGGACCATTCTCGAGGCGTCATCGGTCAGGTGCTGCTGCGCAAGTACGAAGACCTGCTGGCCACGGGCTGGGTGTTGACGGAGGAGGAGATAGCGCGGGATGTAGCCCAGCTCTTCCAGGGCAACTTCCGAGACTTCGTCGGCCGCTGAAACCCGCCCGGGCCCTTGTTCGGAGCATAATTGGAAAGTGGTGTGGGGCATGAAGGACTGTTTCCTTACCGATGGACCGATCGATCTCTCAACTGTTGAAGCCGCCCTGCAGGACTGGCTGGGAAGCATCAAGGGGCCCCTGCGCAGGGTCCTGCTTGTCCCGCCCGATGGCACGCGAGGACACAGCATGGCGGGTCCCATCACAAGCATCCTCTACCGGCTCTTGCAGCCAGCGGAGGTAAAGGTGCTGGTCGCCTTGGGCACCCACGCGCCCATGGCGCCTGAGGAAAAGCGGCGCATCTTCGGAGCCGAAATACCCCTGGAGGCCTATATCGATCACCGTTGGCGAACCGATGTGACAAGAATCGGGGTTGTGCCCGGTGAGTTTGTGGCCGAGATGTCCGAGGGGTTGGTGGATTACCCCATCACCGTAGAGGTAAACCGGGAGCTCGTAGAAGGTGGCTATGATCTCATCATCTCCATCGGCCAGGTGGTGCCCCACGAGGTCGTGGGCATGGCCAACTACACCAAAAACATCGTGGTAGGGTGCGGGGGAAAGGAGATCATAGACAAGTCCCACTTCCTCGGCGCTGTATACGGCATGGAGAGGATGATGGGCCGCGACCACTCTCCTGTCCGCAGGGTTTTCGACTATGCAGAGGAGAACTTCCTAACGAGCCTGCCCTTAGCTTACGTTTTGACCGTGACGAAAACCCTCGGCTCCAGGACCGGCCTCATGGGGCTGTTTGCCGGGCGGGAGCGCCGGGTGTTTGAGGCAGCCGTTTCCCTCAGCCAAAAGCATAACCTGGATCTCCTCAAGGAACCCCTGCGCAAAGTGGTTGTCTACTTGGATCCAGAGGAGTTCAGGAGCACTTGGCTTGGGAACAAGTCAGTCTACCGCACCCGCATGGCCATCGCCGATGGCGGAGAGCTGATCGTGCTGGCTCCTGGGATCCGCACTTTTGGGGAAGACCCGGATATTGACCGCATCATCCGGGCTTTTGGCTACCAAAACCGCCTCGACATTCTGCGGCTGACTAAGGAAAGGGCAGAACTCGCGGAAAACCTTTCCGTGGCCGCGCACCTGATCCACGGTTCCTCAGACGGCAGGTTCAGGATCACCTACGCGGTGCGTCACCTAACGGAAGAGGAGATCCGCAGAGTGTGCTTCGATTACCTTCCCTTCGACGAGGCTGTGAAGCAGTATGATCCCCGGACGCTGCGGGATGGGTTTAACATGGTCAACGGCGAGGAGATCTTTTATATCAGTAATCCTGCCCTTGGGCTGTGGGCTCTGGAGAGAGACTTCAGCTGAAAGGGCAGAAAGAATCGGGAGGTAAAGTGGTGTCCAGAGCAGATCTCGGTCTCATAGGCCTTGCCGTCATGGGCGAGAACCTGGTCATGAACATGGAGAGCAGAGGGTTCACGGTTGCTGTGTATAACCGCACGGTGGAGAAGGTAACCCGCTTCATCCAGGGCAGGGCAAAAGGCAGAAACATCATCGGAACATATTCTCTCCAGGAGCTGGTGGCCAGCCTGAAAAAACCCCGCAGAGTGATGCTTATGGTCAAGGCGGGGCAGCCTGTAGACGATTTCATCTCCCAGCTTATTCCCCTCCTTGAACCTGGAGATCTCATCATCGATGGGGGCAACTCCCATTTCGCTGATACCATCCGGCGTACGAGGCTCGTGGAGGGACACGGGCTGCTCTATGTAGGTACAGGAGTGTCAGGCGGCGAGGAAGGCGCGCTCCACGGCCCAAGCCTGATGCCCGGCGGATCGCCTGGGGCTTGGCCGCTGATCCAGCCCATTTTCCAGGCCATCGCCGCGAAAATGGCAGATGGCACTCCCTGTGCTGAGTGGGTGGGTCCTGACGGCGCGGGCCATTTTGCCAAGATGGTGCACAACGGGATCGAATACGGCGACATGCAGCTGATCGGCGAAGCTTACCATCTGATGAAAGACCTGCTGGGGCTGGCTGCCCCTGAGATAGCAGAGATCTTCAAGGAGTGGAACCGGGGGGAGTTGAACAGCTACCTGGTCGAGATCACCGGCGAGATTCTGGCCTTCCAAGATGAAGACGGTTCGCCGCTCGTGGACAAGATCCTGGACAGGGCAGGGCAGAAGGGAACCGGCAAGTGGACGGCTGCCGCGGCCTTGGATGAGGGCGTACCGCTCACCCTGATCGCAGAAGCAGTTTTCGCCCGCAGCCTTTCAGCCCTTAAGGAAGAAAGGGTTGATGCTTCCCAGGTGCTCAGCGGGCCGCAGGTTTCTTTCAACGGTGACAGGAAAGCCTTTGTGGAGGATATCCGCAGGGCGCTGTATGCGTCTAAGATCGTTTCCTACGCCCAGGGCTTCGCTCTGCTGCGGGCTGCCTCGGAAAGCTACAGCTGGAACCTGAACTACGGCAGCCTTGCCCTCCTTTGGCGGGGCGGGTGCATCATCCGTTCTGCTTTCTTGGGAGACATCAAGAAGGCGTATGACCGCAACCCCGAACTTCCCAACTTGCTCCTGGATCCTTTCTTCAGGTCCCAGATCGACGCCTGCCAGGACAGCTGGAGGCGGGTCTGCGCCGCTGCCATGATTAACGGGGTTCCGGTGCCTGCCTTCGCTTCGGCCTTGACCTATTACGACGGCTACCGCAGCGCGCGGCTGCCGGCAAACCTCCTGCAGGCCCAAAGAGACTACTTCGGGGCCCATACCTATGAACGCATCGACCGGCCCCGGGGTGAGTTCTTCCACACAAACTGGACGGGGCAGGGGGGCAGCACTTCAGCCACCACATACAACGCATAACGAAAGAGCGGCCAGTGCGGCCGCTCCATTTCTAGACATCATCTTCCGGTGTATAGGTCCATCCATGATCGCCGTGGTAGATCATGAGTGTGGACATGCCGCCATCGACGATCAGGTTCTGCCCGTTGATGAAGCTGTTTTCATCGGAGCAGAGGAAGAGCACAGCCCGAACGATATCCATGGGATGGCCGATGCGCTTCACGGTGTGCTGGAGACGATCGGCTTCTGAATGATTCGGGACGTAGCTGGCGTCGTAGTACTCGCCCGTGTCGATCCAGCCGGGGGAGATGCAGTTCACCCGCACCTTTCCCGCTAAACTGGCTGCCAGGGCATGGGTGAGGGCAAGTATACCCCCTTTTGCTGCCGTGTAGCTTTCAGTATTTGGTTGAGATTGGAAGGCCCGCGTGGAAGCGATGTTAACAATGCTTGCTCCGGGGTTGAAGTGGGGCAGGAAGAGCAGGGTGAGGAAGTAAGGAGCTGTAACGCCTACCTGCAGGACATAGTTGAACAGATCATAGCGGCACTTATTCAGGATCCCTCCCCGAGTTAGGCAGGCGTTGTTGATCAGGTAGTCAACACTCCCGTAAACAGAGACTACCTCTTGGACGAAATCCCGGAGAACCTGCTCTTCTCCTATGTTCCCATGGAAGAAGAACGCTTCCCCTCCGGCCTTTTGGATCAGCTCCAGGTTTTCCTTCCCGGCAGCTTCGTTCATGTCCACAAAGGCAACCTTGGCGCCAAGCTTGGCAAACTCCTGCGTCATGCAGCGCCCGATTCCCAAGGCCCCTCCGGTCACGACGCATACCTTGTTGGTGAAATCCATGCTTCTTTCCTCCTTTGGTTGAACTTCCGACCAAAGCTTCTAGCTTAAGGATAGCATCGCTGGACAAGCAGAACAAGGTCGGAGGTAAAAAGAAGGCAATAATTGTCAATCATGTTGGTGCTGCGTGTTGTATTCTCGAACTAGGTGGTGACCATGGAACACAGAGACCACATCGCCCGGGCTCTGCAGTACATCGAAGCAAACCTCACCCAGGAGCTGGACCTCGATGCCTGTGCACAGGCCGCTGGTTACTCCAAGTACTACTTCCTCCGTGTGTTTAAGGAAGTGACGGGGCTCACGCCCGCCGACTACATCCGCAAGAGGCGGTTGACCGAAATCGCCAAGCGGATCTGCGAAGGCAGTGTTCCCGTTTCCGAGATAGCCTTTGCCTACGGCTTCAACTCCAAGGAGAACTTCACCAGGGCCTTCAAAGCGGAGCACGGTATCCTGCCCACCGAGTACAGGCAAGCCCAGAACAGCCTCAAACTCTATGAACCACTGTCCCTTTCGAGCAGGCCGTTTTCCGCTGCTCCAGAGATCCTTACCCTGGAGGGCTTCACCCTCACCGGTTTCAGAAGCGATGGGGAACCGCCCTTCATGTTCTGGAACAAGTTCAACGCCCAGAAGCTCTCCCTGAGGTTGTCTGGAGGAAAGGTGTGCGAAGACTACGGGGTAAGCATGCGGAAGGGGAAGGACGGCAGGCTGGACTACTTCATCGGCATACGCACTGAAGAGGCACAAGGGGATACGACAGGAACCGAGGAGTTGGCCATACAGGGAGGGCTGTACGCCCTGTTCAGGACTCCTCCCACAACCCACGCCGACTTCGTGAACACCATCCATAGAACCTGGCAGTACATCCTAGAGGTCTGGCTGCCCCAAGGCCCCTACGAACACGGAGACGGCTTTGCTTTTGAAGTGTACTTGGAGGCAAGCCGCGCCTTCTCTGAGAGGATCTACATTCCCCTTAAGGAGCGGTCGCGCTGCTGCAGATGTGGAGCGGTGTGAGATGTCACCTCAGTATTTCCAACAAGGAGGTCAGCGTGTGAAGAAACTTGATATCAACTGGGACGGTATTGTGGACAGCACCGGTTATCTCTTTTCTTTAGCCAAGTCATTGGCCTGTGCAGTGAAGAACAGCCCGTGGCCCGAGTATGCAGAGGATATTGTGGCCACCAGCGGGTTTGCCTTCCGCATGTGGGTTTCGTCCGATCTCTGCCCCTCAGCCACCAGCATCTGGGCATTTGACAGCCAGAAGCCCTGGGTGGAAAACGGCGGACTGATCTGCGGCTACGTGGGCAGGTATTGGGATCAGGAGGCCCTGGAAGCGGAGAGGCGCCTTCAGGCCATTGACCTGATCAAGAAGTCTATCGATCGCGGCGTCCCCGCTGTAGCTTGGGACATAGGCGTGCCAGAATGGGGCCTCGTGACCGGCTATGATGACGAGAGAGAAGTGCTCTTCACCCTCTCCATCACAGGAGAAGGCGGGGAAATGCCCTACGGTTCCCTCGGAAAGCGGGAGATACCCATCCTCTCAGTGCTGACGGTGGTGGGACGCAGCGAAAAACCGCCACAGGCAATCCTGGAGGGCACCATGCGCCTGGCGCTGCAGCACTTGAGGGGGCAAGAATGGTCATCGGCCAATGCTAACGGGCTGGCAGCCTATCCTGCTCTGATCCGCCACTTCGGAGACGATTTTAACCCGGAACTGTCGTGGAACATGGAGTACTTCCTTGGCACCTTCGGGGCGCTGAAGTATTACGCCTGGAAGTACTTTGAGAAGATGGCCCAAGCGGAACTGGCCGAGATCTACAAGACGGTGTACGAGGCTTGGCTCAATGCCTTTGTGCTCAAGACTAGTGAGGATTTGAGCAAGCAGGAAACGCGCCAGAAGATTGCTTCGCTGCTGGAGGAGGCTTACGAAAAGGAAAAGCAGGCCGTAGAGATCATGGGCAGCACTGTTCAAGAGGGGTAGGCATCGGGGAAGCAGAGGTGCCTCCTTAACCCGGTTCATACAGGAAACAGGAAGAGTCAGCTATCGCTTCGGGCTGGCTCTTCGCATATTTATGGACAGAAGTTGGCCTCAACTCAGCAGGAGGTGAACTGTTATCAACACGGAAACCAAGGAGACGAAAATCCTGGGCTCGAACCGGGGTACAAGCGTAGATGACGCGCAGATTTTGGCAGCCATGAGTGCGGCAGGGTCAGGAGTCACTACGGCAGCCACTCCTATCGACAATCCCGATGCAGAGTACCTGGAAGCCACAACGAAAATCGATTTCTCGGGCCTGCCAGACGGCAGCTCTGTCGATGTGATCAGCGATGACACTGTCTTCGTCGCTTTCAGCCAAACATTGTCAAAGACTGGACCGGTCCCCGATGGTTGGGCAACGTGGTCTTCTCCGCCCTTTTCTGAAGACCCCAACCCGTTCGTCCTCCTCGCGTCAGCGGGCACCTTGACCATGGAGATCTCCCGCCCGGTATCCATCTTTGGCTTTGAGCTGGAGCCGTCCCCCTTCGGCGAGTTCGAATTTACGGCCGATTTCTACCGGGGGGATTCGCTGATCGAAAGCGTTTCCCGCACCGTGGACGGCTTTGCCGGGGCTCGCCTGTTTGCCCGGGAAGACGGTTCCATTGACCGGGTAGTGATCACCGCCCCCGTGGATTTCGCCATCGCCCAGATACGCTACCAGCTGGCACCAATCGACCCCGCTCTGGCTGTGCTGTTCATCGCAGTACTCGTGATCATCTTGGCTTTGATCCTGCTCTAGAGCGCTGCAAACACCAAGCCCAGCAGAGACGATCTGCTGGGCATCGTTACATCGGCAGAAGTTGGCCTCTCTCTGTAAGGAGGTGAACTGACATCGACTCAAATCTCCAGGGAACCAAGACAGTAGGCAGCAACCTCCGTTCCAGCGCTGCGATTGCGCAGGCAGAGGGTCTTGACGTTGAGGAGAGCGCCACTCCCATAGACAACCCCGATGCCGCGTACTTGGCCGCGACTACCAAAATCGATTTTTCAAGCGTGCCTTTCGGCACTGATCTGCCTTCGATCTCCGACGATGACCTGACAGTGACTTTCAGCGAACTTTTGAACAAGCGCGGGCCCGTTCCCAACGGCTGGCAGACTTGGTCATCTCCGCCGTTTTCGGAGGATCCCAACCCCTTTGTGCTCGTTTCTCCTTCAAACACGCTGACTATGGAACTGTCCCGTCCCGTATCCATCTTCGGATTTGAGATGGAACCCGATCCATTTGCGCTCATCCTGTTCACAGTTGACTTTTTCAGGGAAACACCCTGGTAGAGAGCATCACCCGTGTCGTGAATGGGAACGCAGGCGCCCGGCTCTTCGCCCATAGGGGCGGCCTGATCGATCGGGTGGTGATCACGGCAGGGACGCCCTTCGCCATAGCCCAGGTTCGCTACGGGCTTCGCCCAGATCTGACCTTCACCGCGGCTCTTGCTCTGCTTATTACGGTGATCTTGGCCGTGATTCTCGCATAGCGCCAGTACAGACAAACTGAGGCCCGGCAGATCCTGCCGGGCCGCTTGATCACAAGCCTAATTTGATCTTGAGATTCTTCAGCATATCCTCTGTCATCGCATCCAGGTCATATTTCGGGTTCCAGCCCCATTCTTCCCGGGCAGCGCTGTCGTCAAGGGAGTTCGGCCAGGATTCGGCGATGGCCTGCCGCACCGGGTCTACGTCGAAGTCGAGCTCGAACTCGGGGATGAACTTCTGGATCGACCGGGCCACATCCTCTGGGGCGAAGCTCATGGCCGTGACGTTGAAGGCGTTCCGGTGTACAAGCTTGGCGGGATCTGCCTCCATAAGCTGGATGATGGCATCGAGGGCATCGGGCATGTACATCATGTCCATCTTGGTCCCGGGCCCTATGTAGCTCGTGTACTTCTTCTCCCGCAGGGCGTCATAGTAGATGTGCACCGCGTAGTCGGTTGTGCCCCCGCCGGGGAGGGTTTTGTAGGAGATTAAGCCGGGAAAACGGACGCCTCGGGTATCGACACCAAACCTATGGAAGTAGTAGTCGCAGAGCAGCTCGCCCGCAACCTTGGTGACCCCGTACATGGTCGAGGGTCTCTGAATGGTATCCTGGGGAGTATTATCTTTGGGGGTGGAAGCGCCAAAAGCGGCGATGGAACTGGGGGTGAACACTGAGCAGTTCTCATTTCTGGCCACTTCCAGGATGTTGTACAGACCGTTGATGTTCACATCCCAAGCGAGGTGCGGATCCTGCTCGCCTACCGCTGATAGGATGGCCGCAAGGTGGATGATGGTGTTGATCTTGTGCTTCTTCACCGCATCAGCGATCTGTTGGCGGTCTGTCACATCAACGATCTCAAAAGGCCCCGAATCCACGAGCTCTTGATGGCCGTCTTTGGCGCTCTTGCTGCTGGCGACAACGCTGCTCACTCCATACAGCTCTCTCAAGCGCACGGTCAGTTCAGAGCCGATCTGACCCAAGGCCCCCGTCACTAAGATCCTTCGCACTGGAACCCCTCCTAAGTTCAAAGCTCTATGCTTCTGCTGTTACTGAATTATTAGTTCCACTCGCCTGAATACCCTCCTTGGCACAGGAGTTATTTTTGGCCGTCCTGTTTCCGCCGCGATATCCAAAAAACAGCACAAACCCCGCGGGCGCTGGCGCGGGGTTTGTGGTGCTGAAGGTCTGCGATGGGGTGGTAGGTGGCAACCTTGAGGTACCACGTAACTTAATTTGAGGTAGACTGCCACCTGGACCAGCCTGGGCACACCTCCCTTGATAATGCTTTTCCTAAAGTGTACGGCAGGATCGAAGAAAAATATAGGTACTGGGAGTTACCTTTGTGCAGTACGTCACAACCGCCGGAGGATGCTGGTGAGGAGGAGTTCGGCTGGCCTTGCGGAAGTGCATAGACAGTAAAAGCGCGAGCAGTTCGCGCACATGGAAGGGAAGAAGCCATGGATTTCCGGCAGCTTGAGTCCTTCGCAGCCATCGTTAAGCACGGCAGTTTCACCAAGGCAGCGGAAGAGCTGTTCCTAACGCAGCCCACTCTCACGGGGCATATCCAAGCCCTGGAAAATGAGCTCGGCACAGTGCTTTTGGACCGCTGCGGCAGGGCGGTAACCCTCACCGAAGCCGGCCGCATCCTCTACGGGCATGCCTTGAACATGCTCAACACCAGGGAACTGGCCCGTTATGCCTTGGCCCAATATGAAGGAAGGTTGGAAGGGGAGCTGTCCATCGCGGCAAGCACCGTACCCCAGAGCCACATCCTGCCTCATCTGCTCACCGCTTTCAGCCTGCGGTATCCCCAGGTAACCTTCAGGTTGAACCAGCATGACAGCAGGGGAGTGGTGCAGGCGATAACCTCCAACACCACAGACTTCGGCTTTGTGGGAACCAACGTCTGCAGCAGCGAGCTGGAGGCGGTGGAGCTCTGCAGGGGGCGTCTTGTGATCATAGCGCCGCCCAAGGGCAAGTTTGCAGAGCGGGCTGAGGAGAGCCTGACCTGGGATGAGGTAAGAGGGGAGAAGTTCATCCTGCGGGAAGAAGGATCGGGAGGCAGGACGATCTTTGTGAAGGCTCTGGAAGAAAGGGGCTTGAGCCTTGGTGATCTCCAGGTGATCGCCACCATGGAAAACCCCGAGACGATCAAACAGTGCGCCATGGCTGGTTTGGGTGTAGCGGTCCTCTCGGAGCTGTGCGTCCAGGAAGAAGTCAAGCTGGGCCTGCTTCGTGCTTTTTCCCTCCAGGGCTTCGACCTCACCCAGCGCTTCTACTTCGTACACCACAGGAACAGAGTACTCTGCCCCGTGGCAAGGGCCTTTAAGGAGTTCACTCTGGAGCAGGCGGGGTTTCTGCCAGGATCCTGTGCACAGCGGTGAGTACGGCTCTCATTTCCTCTTCCGTGTTGAAGTGGCCCGGTGAAAAGCGCACGGTTCCTTTGGGGAAAGTGCCCAGAGTCTGGTGGGCAGCAGGCGAGCAGTGCAGTCCGCACCTGGTAACGATACCGAAGTCCTTTTCCAGCCTGTAGGCGATCTCCCCGTTGTCCCTCCCCGGGAAGTCGACGGAAATCACCGCTGCCCTTCCTTGAATTGAGGAAGGCCCAACCACTCTTACCCCTTCTATCTCTGCAAGCCCAGCGAGGAGGATCTGTGTTAGGGCCAGTTCCTTGGTCCGGATCGCCTCAAGGCCCGTTTTCTCCAGGTACTCTAAGGCGGCATGCAGTCCGCAGACCGCTGGAAGGTTCATGGTCCCCGCTTCGAACTTATCTGGCAGGTAGGGAGGGACTTCCTCGGACTCGGACATACTCCCGGTGCCGCCGCTGATCAGAGGTTCCATCCGCTCGGCCAGTTCGCTCCGGAGGACAAAACCGCCGATACCTTGAGGGCCGAGAAGCCCCTTGTGGCCCGTGAAGGCGATGGCGTGGGCTTTGGTTTTCTGGAAGTCGATGTCAACTGCGCCAGCCGTTTGGGCGGTATCGAGGATGAAGATCAGGCCGTACTGCTCGCAGAGCACTCCGATTTCTTCCACCGGAAGGAGTGTACCGCAGACATTGGAGGCGTGGGTGACCACAACAAGGCGCGTGCTGCTCTTGATCTGGTCGCGAAACAGATCGGCGGAAAGGTGCCCCTCCCGGTCTGCCCAGATCCGGGAGTAGGTGACACCCTGTCTTTCCAGCTGGACAAGGGGCCGCATGACCGCATTGTGTTCCAAGGACGAGACAAGCACGTGATCCCCAGGGCGTAGTAGGCCCTTAAGCAGGAAGTTTAGGGCTTGGGTCACGT
>DURQ01000007.1 GCA_012840725.1 Bacillota bacterium | reverse complement strand
ATCTTAGCGCAAGCCAAAAAGTGACGTTTTCCCCTACATGCCCGTGACATAAGAAAGCAGCCTGAAACTCCGCCCCCAACGGGGTTCTAGGCTGCTTTTGCCCTTTTCAACTGTAAAACTCAGGATTATATCACCGCCCCAGATCTAAGTCAAACCTCGCGGCGGAAGAAAATGACAGCTGGCCGGCTCAGACGTTGAACCGGAAGAAAATGACATCTCCATCCTGCACAACGTAGTCCCGGCCTTCAATGCGCTGCAGCCCCTGCTCCCGGCAGGCAGCCACCGAGCCTTCCCTGACCAGGACATCCCAGGGAATTACTTCGGCTCGGATGAACCCCCGTTCCATATCGGAGTGGATCCGGCCCGCGGCCTGAGGGGCAGTCATGCCCCGAGGGATGAGCCAAGCCCGAGTCTCTTCCCCTTTGACCGTGTAGAAGGTGATCAGGTTCAGCAGGCGAACGCCCGCCTCCACTAGGCGGTGGAGGGCAGGCTTGTCCATACCAGCATCCTCCAAAAAGAGCTTCGCTTCCTCCGGATCCAAGCGGGCCAGGTCCCGCTCAAAATCGGCGGCTACGGTAATCACCTCTGCACCCTCGGCGGCAGCCCAATCCAGAAACTCCTGAGGAGCCTCCTGCCCTTCATCTGTGTTGAGCACATAGACGACGGGCTTGGCTGAAAGCAGGGGCAGGCCAGGTATGGCCGGCAGTGCCGTGCGCCGCAGGGGATTGCCCTGCTCGAGAGCCTCCTCGTACTTCGCCAAAAGGTCAAGCTCTTCCCGGTACTTCGCCTCACCGGTTTTCAGCATGCGCTCCGTTCGCTCCCGGCGCTTGCCAATGGTTTCCAGGTCAGCTAAGATCAGTTCCAGGTCCACAACTTCCACATCCCGCAGGGGCTCTACCGTCCCTGTGCTGTGCGCCACATCGTCATTGGAAAAGAGGCGCACCACGTGGGCGAGGGCGTCCACCTCCCGGATGTGGGCCAGGAACTGGTTCCCCAGCCCTTCGCCCCTGCTCGCCCCTTTGACCAGGCCTGCGATGTCCACAAACTCGATGGTCGCCCCGGTCAGCGTCTTGGGCTGGCTCACCTGGGCCACTGCCAGCAGCCGTTCATCGGGGATGAGCACCACCCCTTGGTTTGGTTCGATGGTGCAGAACGGGTAGTTCAGTGCCGGCACATCGAGCCCGGTCAGAGCGTTGAACACAGTGGATTTCCCCACGTTGGGCAGGCCGATGATGCCGATCCGCAGCGCCATTGATTTCACCTCCAAAAGAAGTTAAACTAATGTCCAGGCACACAGGAGTGCCAGAGGAGGGTTCTACCTTGCGGCAGCTTACCAGGGCGGCGGTTATCGCAGCCGCTTACACAGCCTTAGTCTTCATCTTTGAGTTCGCCAGCTTCGGGCCGATCCAGTTTCGCGTTGCCGAGGCCCTTACTCTGCTGCCCATGGTCTACCCGGAAGCTGTAGCCGGGATCTATGTGGGCGCACTCCTGGCAAATGTCCTGGGAGGCGTCGGCCCCTGGGATATCTTTGGCGGCAGCCTGGTCAGCCTGCTGGCCGCCTTTATCACCTACCGCTTCCGGCACCACCGCATCATACCCTACGCCTCTCCCATCGTGCTCAACGCGTTCCTGGTCAGTGCCTATCTGCACTTTATCTTTGATGTCCCCTATTGGTTCCTCGTCCTGACCATCGGCCTGGGGCAGGCAGCGGTGGTCTTGATCCTGGGTGTTCCCTTCCTGCGCCTTGTCAGGAAGTATCAAGACCGGTTTCTGTAGCTGAGGATCTCAACCTCCAGCCGCTTGCGCAGTTCCTCCACCGCGCCGAAATCCATGGCCGCGGTGTACAAGCCCTCCACCACTGCATGGCAGCTCTGGGCCTGCTTGAGTTCGGTGATCCCCAGTTCCAGGAGCTCCCGGCTCAACCTGCGATCTGCCGCTTCAGCCGCGCTTTCCTCTGGCCTGCCGCAGTAGATGCGCTCTCCCTCAAGAGCCGGCTCCCGTTCGGTTTCCGTCAGCACAGCCAGGTCAAGTTCAGGAAGGAGCAGGTGAAGCAGTTTCTTTGGGTCAAGCGGGTCGTGAAACGCCTCGGCCTTAAGGCCGGCCAGCTCCGCATGGCTCAGGATCAGCTCCAGGTATTCAGCCTGGCCGCAGCCTGACGGGCCGGTCAAGATGGGCCTGCGCAGGCCTGTGCTGAGCAGCTCGATCTCGCTCACGTACCCCTGGGGCGTAAGGGCTGAGGCAAAAAGATGGCGCGCCCTGTGGGGAACGGCTGTGGGTTTTGCAGCCTGCTTGATCTCGTTCAGTATTCCTTCCACGGCTTGCGTACAGTCGAGCCGCGCTCCTCTGCTGCGGGCGGCTCGGTTTTCCTCCACGGCCAGGGCCGCGGTGAAGTAGCGGAAAGCGGCAGCGAAATGGGCCGCCTTGGCCTCCCCCGCCGCGGTGATCTCTTCCCTCCTCTGGGCCAGCTGCTCGCTATCCCAGAAATCGCCCAGGGAAACAAGCTCGTCGCGGCAGCCAGGCCACTTCGGGTCCTGAACGTGCGGAAAGGTGGCGTCAATGACGGCCACCCCCAACTCTGGACAAGAAACTGCATCTAAGGAATGGGCATCGGAACTGCAGAAGAAGAGCTCTAACGCCAGGCCCTCTGCCTCGAAGGATGCAGCCAGGCTCTTCATCAGGCTTGACTTGCCTGTGCCCGGGCCGCCTTTCAGGAGGTACACCCGGCGGGCGTCCTCAGGGATCACGTACTCGAAGAACGAATGAAAGCATCCGGCACCGTTACTTCCCGCAAACAACCTGCGCACCTGCACTGCACAGCCCCCCAATCTCGTATAGAACGCTCTAGTATATTCTTCACTGCGGGGCTTTGCTTTGTCCCTTGATCTGGCGCACCAATTTATCCCGGGGGATGATGATCACCCTGCCGCAGGTGGTGCACCGCAGGCGGGTGTCCACACCGGGTTTGATCACTTCCCAGGTCTGGCCGCCGCAGGGGTGTTTTTTTCGCAGCGTCAGAATCTGGCCCACTTCGTGCATGGTGATACCCCCCAAGATTTCCCTGTTCTGCGATTATTATAGCATAGGATTCCGGCAGATATTTAGAGGGTATTGCCGGGCGGCGCAGAAGTATTGGGAGAACTCAAAGTCAGCATGAAAGGATGACCTAATTGAAGAGAATTAACGCATTGCTTTTGACCGTGATCCTTACCCTATCCGTTTTCAGCGCACCGCTGGCCGCGCTGGCTCAGAACGGAGATAGCGATGTTGCAGCCACGATCAACGGCGTTGAGATTTCCAGGCAGCAGTTCATGGAACACCTGGAGGCCGAGTACGGATACTATGCCCTGCGGGACCTCATCGAACGGGAGTTGATCCGGCAGAGGGCTGAAAGCCTGCAGATTACCGTAGACGAAACAGAGTTTAACCAGACCTATGAGTTGATCGCCTCGCAGTTCGGCGGCCCCATGGGCCTCCAGCTCGTGCTCCTGCAGAACGGGCTCAGCGAGGAACAGTTTAAGGACCAGATCCGCTTCAGCCTGCTGGTGTCGGCCCTCACCCGTGCCGAAGTGGAAGTTACCGAAGAGCAGCTGCTCCAGTGGTTTGAAGCAAACCGTGCTTCTTACGACCAGCCCTTGGCAGTGGAAGTAAGCCACATTTTGGTCGACAGCGAAGAGCTGGCCAAAGACCTCTTGGCCCAGCTGGAGGCGGGAGCAGACATGGCCGCTTTGGCCCAGGAGCATTCTCTGGATCCCGGTTCGGCTTACCAGGGTGGATACCTCGGCATGATCACCATGGGCCTCACCGTTCCCGAGTTTGAGGAAACGGCCTTCAGCCTGGAACCGGGAGCCTTCGGAATCGCCGAGAGCGTCTACGGGTGGCACATCATCACCGTCCACTCCAAGCAGGAAGCCAAGGCGGCCGAATACGCCGAAATCGCAGATCGGGTAGCAGATGATTACCGCAAGGCCCAGGCTCTTGATGTCCAGAGCTACCTGCAGAAATTGGAACAGGAAGCGGATGTGCAGGTAATCTGGCAGCCGTAAAAGCACAACGATGAAAAGCTCAGGGGAGGCACTAAGCCTCCCCTTTTGCTTTCTGTGAATTATAAAGCCGCGGCCCGGGTGGCCTGGTATAACTCCAAGTATTTCGCGAACCTCTCCCGGTACAGCCTGGTTCTTTCCGGTGAAGACGGACGGCACACGATGCTCGGCTCAGCGGGCTGTTGAATATCCACTTCCCCATTTATGCTGCTTAGGGCCACCAGGATCGCTCCGAGTGTGGAATCGTTCTTGGCGCCGGTGGTCCACAGCTCCCGCCCGAGCAGGTCGCTGGCCAGCTGCAGCCAGAAAGGCGAGTTCATAATGCCGCCGGAAATCAAGATGCGTTCTGGGGCCCCAGCCACCTCGGTGAGGATGGTGTAGCACTGGTAGAGGTTAAAGAGCACCCCTTCCAGGATCGCGTAATACATCTCTTCCTGGCCGTGTTGGGCTCGCAGTCCGACGAAGCCGCCGGGCCTGTACTCATCCCAGCCCGGGCAGCGCTCGCCGTAGATGAAAGGGAGGAAGATCGGCGCACTGCCCGCATCTACCCCCTCCGCAGCCTGATTGAAGTAGTCGTAGCCTCGGGAACGGTTACCGCATTTGTCCAAAAACCAATCCAGGCAGTTGGTCGCGTTGGTCGCCGCCCCCGCAAGGCGCTGGCCGTTGTAGAGGTAGTAGCACCAGGTGGAAGGCTGCTCTGGGAGCTTCGGGGCATCTACAGCCATACGCAGTGCTCCGCTGGTGCCCACGGAGAAGGACATGATCCCGCGCTCGGCACCGCCGATGGCCACCTGGTTCATGGCTCCATCTGCCGCCCCAACAGTGACCGGCGTACCGGGCTTCAGCCCCACCTCCTGGGCGATGGAAGCCCGCAGCCCTCCCAAATGGAAAACTTCCTTCAGCTCACCAAGTTGCTCGGGGCGCAGGCCAGCGAAGTCCAGCAGATCTGGATCCCAGTCCAGCGAATGGATGTTGAAAAGGCCGGTTCCCGAAGCAGTGCAGCGTGAAACCGCCCTTTCCCCCGTAAGCACCCAGTAGAGATACTCCACCTGTGAGGAGAGGAAAGCAGCCCTCCGTACGAGCTCGTGTTGAGTCTGTTTCAGATGGCGGTACTTAAATGCAGGATACATGGCGTGGACCATGCACCCGGTCTTCTGGTAGCAGGACCGCACAAACGCCTGGTCCTTCCGCAGCTCATCCACGGTCGGTGCTGCACTCAGGTCTGACCACATGCTGATGGGCCCCAAAGGCCTGTCTTCCGCATCTAAGAGCAGCAGGCTGTGCCAGGTGCCCACGAGCCCGATGGCGGAAATCTCCCTGGTACTGCACCCTACGATCTCCCCCAGAGCCCGCAGGGCTGCAGCGGCCATACCCTCTGGATCCTGAACAACCTTGTCGGTCACGCTGCTCTCAAAGGGAATCTGGACTGCATCTACGATCCCCTCTTCTGTGGAAAACAGGGCGCATTTGGCTGCGGAGGTGCTCACCTCAAGTCCGATGATGTTCAAACAGATCACCGCTCCTCTGCCGTTTCAAAAGTGCTGACATATCCCGCTGCCAGCATTCTGCCTCTGCTGTATTTGTTTGGTACCCCCGAATGAATCCCTGCTGAAGACCACAAAAACGAAGCGCCCGCTCTTCAAAACAAAGAACAGGCGCCTCTTGCTTTCTGTCTGCCTATTGCCTGGCCCAGCGCAGCACCGGATGCCGCGCCGCCCTCGCTTCATCGAGCCTCTTCACGGGCGCATTGTGCGGTGCGGAAGTGAGCATTTCAGGGTTCTCCTTCGCTTCCTCAGCGATCTGGCGCATGACTTCGATGAACTCATCCAGCGTGGACTTGGGCTCTGTTTCCGTGGGCTCGATCATGATCGCCTCTTCCACGATCAGGGGGAAGTAGACGGTCGGCGCGTGGAAACCGTAGTCCGAGAGCCGCTTGGCCAGATCGAGGGTGCGCACGCCATACTCTTTGAGGCAGGCGCCGGACAGGACGAACTCATGCATGCAGATCCGGTCATAGGGCAGCTCGAAGATATCCTTGAGCTTGTTCATCACATAGTTGGCATTGAGCACCGCGGCCTCGCTGACCTCCCTGAGGCCCTGGGGTCCGTGGGACAGGATGTAGGCGTAGGCCTTGGCGTAGACCAGGAAGTTCCCGAAGAAGGAACGCACCCGCCCGATGGAATGCTCCGGCATCACCAGCCGGAACTTGTCCCCGTCTTTCGCCACCACCGGCCCGGGCAGGAACGGCGCAAGTGCTTCCGAGACCACGATGGGTCCGGCACCAGGCCCGCCGCCGCCGTGGGGCGTGGAGAAGGTCTTGTGCAGGTTGAAGTGGACCACGTCAAAACCCGTGTCTCCCGGACGGACGATGCCCATGATCGCGTTAGCGTTGGCTCCGTCGTAGTAGAGCAGGCCGCCCGCGTCGTGAACGATCTTGGCAATCTGGCAGATGTTCTCGTCAAAAAGACCCAAGGTGTTGGGGTTGGTGAGCATCAAGCCAGCGGTGTTGGGTCCAACCAATTTTCTGAGGGCCTCAACGTCCACCCCACCCCGGCTGTCTGAAGGTACCTCCACCACTTTGTAGCCGACCATTGCGCAGCTCGCCGGGTTGGTGCCGTGAGCTGAGTCGGGAACGATCATCTCTCTGCGGTGACCCTCACCCCTGAAGTTGTGATACGCCTTAATCACCATGAGCCCGGTCAGTTCGCCATGTGCGCCAGCAGCGGGCTGGAGCGACGCCTTGGACAGCCCAGCAATGGCCGCCAGGTGTTCGCTGAGATTGTAGATCAGCTCAAGGGCACCCTGAACCGTCTCTTCGGGTTGGTAGGGATGGATGGCGCTCAGACCCGGCAGACTCACCAGATCCTCGTGCACCCAGGGGTTATACTTCATGGTACAGGAGCCGAGCGGGTAGAAGCCCACATCGACGCCGTGGTTGAGCCTGGAAAGCTGGGTGTAGTGGCGCACAACCTCCAGTTCGCTCACCTCGGGGAGAGCCGGCGCTTCGGAGCGCAGGTATTCCTCGGGAATCAGCTCTGAGATGGGCGTTTCCGGAACGTCCAGTTCGGGCAGGCGGTAACCCCGGCGCCCCGGCGTGGACCGTTCAAAGATCAAGGGGATATTGGCACGCACTGTCATTGGATCAACCCCCTTAGAGTGCTGACGAAGGCATCGATCTCCTGCTTCGTCCGTGCCTCAGTGACGGAGAAGAGGATCAGATCGGGATGGCCGAAGCGAGCCAAAGGAAGCCCGCCCAAAAAGCCGCGATCGAGAAGGCGCCTGTTGATCTCGGCCCAGTCGAACGCTCCCCGGATAGCAAACTCACGGAAGGAAGGCGCCGAGAAGGCAGCGGAGAGTCCCGGAATCTCTAAGAGGCGCTGCTTCAGGTAATGGGCCTTCTGGAGGCACTGATAACCCACATCCCGGAAGCCCTGCTTGCCCAAGACGGCGAGGTAAATGGTGGCAGCCAAGGCATTAAGGGCCTGGTTAGAACAGATGTTCGAAGTAGCCTTTTCCCGGCGGATGTGCTGCTCCCTCGTCTGCAGGGTGAGCACGAACGCCCGCTTACCTTCCGCATCCACCGTTTCACCAACAACGCGGCCCGGCATGCGCCTGATCAGCTTCTCGGTAGTGGCAAAAAAGCCGAAGGCGGGCCCGCCAAAGCCCATGGCCTGGCCAAGGCTCTGCCCATCGCCGACCACGATATCCGCTTTGAACTCTGCAGGCGGTTTCAGCAGGCTGAGGCTGATCGGGTCAACAGCCATCACCAGAAGGCCACCGTTTGCATGGATGCGGCTTTCCAGGGCAGTGACGTTCTCCAAAAGCCCGAAGAAGTTGGGCTGTTGGACCACTGCGCAGGCTGCTTCGCCCCAGGGGAGCTCTGAGAGCTGGTTGAGATCTGCCGTACCCGTCTGTTCATCGAGGGGCATGTACACGATGGAGACATCCTGGCTTTCCAGGTAGAGCCTGACTACCTCCTGCCACTGGGGATGCAGGGTGGCCGGCAGGATCACCAGTTCTCGTTTCGTGGCCGCGCAGGCCATGAGGCAGGCCTCAGCCAGAGCACTGGCCCCGTCATACATTGAGGCGTTCGAAGCTTCCATGCCCGTGAGCTCGCAGATCATGGTCTGGTATTCAAAAATGCTCTGGAGAACACCCTGGGTGATCTCGGGCTGGTAGGGCGTGTAGGCGGTGAGGAACTCTCCCCGCCCCACGATGCGCTTTACAATACTGGGCACTAGGTGGTCGTAAACCCCTGCGCCCAGAAAAGAAACCAACTTGGTGGTGTCCTGGTTCTTGGCGGCCAGCGCCTTGAAGTGGCGGATCAGTTCTGCTTCGCTCAAGGGGCCTGGAACGTCGAGGTCACCTTGGAAGACCGCTTCAGGGGGGATGTCCTGGAAGAGGTCGTCGATCTGTTCCAAGCCCATGCTGGCCAGCATTTCCCGCTTTTCATCCTCAGTCAAAGGGAGATAGCGCACTGGGTTAGACCCCCTTCAGGTACTCCATATACTCCTGTTCACTCATGAGATCGCCGACCTGGGCGGTATCGTCGATTTCGATCTCCGCGATCCAGCCTTCATCGAGGGGAGACTCGTTGATCAGCTCGGGGCTGTCTTCTAGAGCTTCATTGACGGCCACCACTCTGCCGCTGACGGGAGCGTAAACATCGGATACGGCCTTCACCGACTCGAGAACAGCAAACCCTTCGCCTTCCTCAACCACATCGCCCACTGAAGGGAGCTCGACAAAGACAATATCTCCAAGCTCGTTCTGGGCGTAGTCACTGACACCGATGCGCGCGATGCTGCCCTTGACGACAACCCACTCATGCTCCTTGGTATACAGCCGTTTCTCACTCATGGCAATACCTCCTCATGTTTTGTCTATCTGGCCCGGCCGCAGCTAGGCCAGGAAGCGGCCTTTGATGATCTTGGCCCGGGCTTGGTTCTTCCTGATCTGAACGAGGATTTCCGTGCCCGGCTGAGCAGACTCCACTTGAACATATCCCATACCGATGGGATGATCGAGGCTCGGTGAGTGGGTGCCGCTGGTCACTGCCCCTAGCTCCTGGCCGTCCAGGCTGAGCAGCGGGTATCCGTGGCGCGGAATGCCTTTATCGATCATTGTAAAGGCCACCAGTCTGCGGCGGAGGCCTTCTTCCTTCTGTTTCTGGATGGCCTCGCGGCCGATGAACTCCTTATCCAGTTTGACAAAACGCCCCAACCCGGCTTCCAGAGGCGTTGTCTCATCGTCAATATCGTTGCCATAGAGGGGCATGCGCGCTTCCAAGCGCAGGGTGTCCCTTGCTCCTAGGCCGATGGGCTTCACCCCATACTTCTCGCCCTGGTTGAGGAATGCGTCCCACAGCTCCTCGGCGAAGGTATTGGGAAAGTACAGCTCAAAGCCGTCTTCGCCGGTGTAGCCGGTACGGGAAAGGAGCACCTTCACGCCTTTGTACTCTGGCTCCATAAAGGTGTAGTTTCTCAGGCCGGAAACGGAAAGACTCAGGACCTCTTCGACCAGGGGAGCCGACTTGGGGCCCTGGATGGCAATGAGGGTAGTCTCGGCGCTGCGGTCTACCAGCTGGGTTTCGGGCTGCAGATGCTGCTTGATCCAAGCGTAGTCTTTGGCTGTATTGGCGGCATTAACCACCAGGAGAAAGCCCTGCTCAGTACGGTAAATCAGGATGTCGTCTATGATGCCGCCGCGCTCATTGGTCAAGCAGCCGTACTGGATCTCTCCCACCTGCAGCTGGCTTGCATCGTTGCAGCTCAGCATGTTTACCGTGGCCAGAGCTCCGGACCCGGTCAGCTCCAGTTCTCCCATGTGGGTGAGATCAAAAATGCCCACGTGCGAGCGGACGGTCAGGTGCTCTTCCACCAAACCCGTGTACTGCACAGGCATCTCAAAGCCCGCATACTCCACCATCTTGGCACCCAAAGCGCGGTGCTTGGCAGTAAGCGGCGTCTGCTTCACTACTCCCAACTCCTTTCGTTTCCGCCCGCTCTGGGCTTAGCTTACCGTGTTCTTCTCCACCAGAAACTAGTTTCCTCCTGTCACCATTTCCGAACTCATGGATAATATAGAGGGCTACCATGCGTACTCCAGGGGGGATGTGCTGTGAACCTGCTGAAGAGACTGGTGGATCCCTTCCTCAAGGCCCGCCGCAAGACGGTGATCTTGATCTGGCGGCGCAGGCATCACTAACCCAGCTGCCTCGAGTTATGCACATTATCCACAAGTGCTGTGGACAACTGTGTGGAAATCAGCGGTTTGCAAGATAAAGAAGGACAAAGAAGATGATGGCTATGATGATCCACCCGATCTGGACAACTCTGCGTTTCTCCGGGTTGGCCTTTAGTTCGCCCCGCATCTGCCGGCGTTCAGCCCTGCTGGCTTCTTTGAGCAGGCTGACTCCTTTGGCAATATCTCCGCTCTTGCGGTAGAGCACGCCCAAGTTGTGCAGGGCCGTTGAGTTATCGGGCTCCAAAAGCAGAGCCTGTTCGTAGGCGGCCTTAGCCCGGTCGTGCCAGCCGCGCTCGGCGTAGATGTTACCCAAGTTCGAGTGTGCACTGGCCAAGCTGGGATCTAGGGCCAATGCTTCGTTGAAGCACATTTCGGCCTGCTGAAGGTCCTTGCGACGGGCGAAGATCACCCCAAGTTTGTTCAGGGCCCGGGCGTGCTGCGGGTCTTCGTCTAAGAGCTGCCGCAGAACCTCTTCGGCCTTGTCCAGCTCCCATTTTTCCATGTACGTTAGTGCTTGGTTGTAGAGTTCCTCGCTGCGGGCGGTCACAGGCGGCCCCCTCCTCTTCGGCTCAGCTGTACTGCCTTCATTATACATAAAGCAGAGGTTGAAGACTACCCCAGCCGGGTATCCCAAAGCAGCCTTGCCAATAGCCAGAGGCCGGCCAAACCCAGCGCAGGGTAAGCCATCCGTACCAGCCAAGTAAAGCCGAAATGGGAAAGGGCGAAAGGGGCGCCGACAGAGATGGCCGCGGCAGTTGGCCAGCTCACTCCCTTTAGCTCGCCCACGCGCCTGCCCAGTGCCAGCGAGTTTGCCACAGCAGTGCTGAACATGGCGCACCAGAGAAGCACAGCATAGAGGCGGCGAGCACCTGTTCCCCAGGCCTCTACCAGGTGGATCAAGGGGAAGGCGTCGCCGAGCTCTTGAGGGGGGAGGGTGCTGAGGGCCAAACAGAGAAGCAGCATGGTCAAACCTAACGCCCCGCTCCCCACCAAGGCAAGTGCCCACCGCTGGCCTTTCGTGTTCAGATACTGGTGGCTGGCGGCAAGAAAGGACATGGCGAAACCCAGGTTGTAGCAGGCGTAAAGGGTGCCCGCTTCCAAGGCCGCCTGAAGGCCGCCGGGCGCGCCGAGCTCGGCCCACGCCAAGGGCGCTTGTTTCAACCGCAGAAGAGAGGCAGCGCAAAGGCCAAAGGTGAGCACTGGGGCGATCCAACCGCTTACCCTCAGGACGCCTTTTACTCCAGCCTGCAGTACAGCATAGACCAGCAGGGCCGAAGCAAGCCGGGCTGCGGATCCTGCCAGTTTTGAACCGACGCTGGCAGCGATGCCTGCCAACATTACGCTGGTACCGACGAGCAAGAAGACGGCATACAGGAGGTCAAGCGCCCAACTCCAGCGGGGCTCGACCTTCTGGAACAGCTGCCCGTAGGAAGACACCCGGTGCCTAGAGCAGGAGCGCAGGATCAGATGTGTGCCCATACAGAGCAGCGCCGCTGCCCAGATTGCCCCCAAAATCCCGGCTCTGCCGTAGCTTACGAAGAAGACTGCTAGTTCCTGGCCTGAAGCAAATCCTGCCCCGATCAGGCCTGCCACATAGAAGGCCGCAACTCCCCACAACCCCACGCGACCACCCCGTTTTCACCCTATTCCGTGAGACTTGTCTCCATGCTGTGGGACAAGTATGCATAAATTTGGCAGGGGGACATATACTAGACCGAGTAACCCGGGCAGGAGGTGCGCCATGTTTACGGATGCAGACGTGGTCGGGCGCGTCCACTGGAGCGATCCCCTGGCGGCCGCCCAACTAGCTGTGGCCTTGGCGTCACTGCCGATCCAACCCTATGTGGACCTAGTCTGTGTGGGGACGGACCGGTCTACAGGCGACTCCTTGGGCCCGTTTATCGGGTCGGTCTTAGCAAAACAGCGGGAGAAGGGACTGCTTCCTCCCAGTGTCTCGGTATATGGGACCATACATCAACCGGTTCATGCCCTCAACTTGGCTGATACGATAGAGGAGATCAAAGGCCAGGATAGGGAAAGCACTGTGATCGCTGTGGATGCTTGTTTGGGCCGTGTGAAGAGCATTGGGTGCATTTCCGTAAAGAAGGGCCCGCTGCTTCCAGGAACCGGTGTGAACAAACAGCTCCCTTCAGTGGGCGATTATCACATTATCGGAGTAGTAAATGCCTCAGGATTCTTGGAACACGCTGTGCTGCAGAACACGAGGCTGAGCCTTGTGCTCAGCATGGCAGAGGTAATCGCAGAAGCACTCATTCTTTATTTCGGGAACCATTCCTACAAAGCCGAAGTCGCACTCGGGCCGTTCCTATCGTTCTAAAGAGGTGTTCCACGTGGAACACCCTGTTTCTTGTTTGGGAAGAGTCGACCTGTTGAAATAAGGGAGTGTTCCACGTGGAACACTCCCCTTTTCAGATCTGGTTCATCAGATCCAGAAGGCGTTCTAATTCTTCATCTGAATAATACTCTATGGATATCTTCCCGGCGCCCTTCTTGTACGTGACCGTCACCTTGGTCCCGAACCGCCGCTGCAGGTCCTCCTCAAGCTGAACTATTTCCGGGTTCTTCGCCCGCGTTGTTCCACGTGGAACACGTTCGAGCCGCCGGACCAATTCCTCCAGCTGGCGGACGCTCAGGTCCTGGGCTACAACCCGCTTTGCCAGCTCCGTCCGTTTCCTTTTGCTTGTCACTCCAAGGAGCACCTTTGCATGGCCCACGGAAAGGATCCCTTCCTGAACCATCTTCCGCTCAGGATCATCCAAACTCAAAAGCCGGAGGGCGTTGGCAACCGTGGAACGCTTTTTCCCGACTGCCTTGGCCGCATCGTTCTGCGTAAAGCCAAACTCCTCAATCAGCCGCTTGTAACCCTCCGCCTCGTCAATTGGGTTCAGATCTTCTCTCTGCAGGTTTTCGATGAGGGCTACCTGCATCACTTCCAGATCGCCGAACTCCTTGACCAAGGCAGGAACCTCTGTCAGGCCGGCCATCTTGGCAGCCCTCACACGCCGTTCCCCGGCCACCAGCTGATAGCCCTGTCCGACACGACGGACAAGCACCGGCTCCAGCAACCCGAGATCGGCAATTGACTGCGCCAGTTCTTCGAGCTTCTCTTGGTCGAAGGTCTGCCGCGGCTGGTAGGGGTTGGGCTCGATAAGATCCAAGGGGACCTGCTGCACCTCATCCGCGGCACGTTCGGGTTCAGTTGGAGGAATCAGGGCTCGTAAGCCTCTACCCAATCTCTGCGTGCTCATGAACTCAAGACCTCCTCGGCAAGCTTGGCATAGGCCTCTGCGCCCTTGCTCTTGGGATCATACAGGGCGATGGGCTTGCCGAAACTCGGCGCCTCGCCCAAGCGCACATTGCGGGGGATGATCGAGTCATACACCCGAACAGTGTTCTGGAAGTAGGTCTTCACATCCTCGATCACCTGCTGCGACAGGTTGGTGCGCACGTCATACATGGTCATGACCACGCCTTCCCACTCAAGGGTCGGGTTCAGGTGCTCCTGCACCATGGCTATGGTGCTCACCAACTGGCTCAAGCCTTCCAAAGCATAATACTCACACTGGATCGGCACAATCACAGAATCGGCTGCTGTAAGGCCGTTGACGGTGAGCAGGCCAAGCGAGGGAGGAGCGTCGATTACAATATAATCGTAGCGGTCCCGCACAGAATCAAGGGCCTTCTTTAACCTGAACTCGCGGGAGAGGGTTGAGACCAATTCAATTTCGGCACCAGCCAGATCGATCGTTGCTGGGGCAACGTGAAAGTTCTCGATCTCCGTCGGCGTGATGATCCTTTCGATCTTGTCTCCGTCGATCAGCACCGAATACATACAGCGGGTAATACTGCGCTTATCTATGCCCACGCCGCTGGAAGCGTTGCCCTGGGGATCGATATCCACCAAGAGCACCCTTTTCCCCGCCAAGGCCAAATAGGCACCGAGGTTAACTGCTGTGGTGCTTTTTCCGACTCCGCCCTTTTGATTGACTATGGCGATCACCTTAGCCATTCGCTTCACTCCCTTGGCCCTTCTGCACCGTGATCACGATCCGGTAGCAAGCCTCATCTTCCTGCTCATCCACCTGAACTTCCAGGCCGCCAGCCTCAAGACTCTTTGCCAGCTCGAGCACTCTGTTGGAAAGAACACGCAGATCACCGCTCACTAATTTCTGCCTTCGCGCGCCAGGATCCTTCTTTTGGCGCGACCGCCCCTGCGCCCCAGAGAGGAGAGAGTCAACAAGCTCCTCCGTCTGCTTGACACTGAGGCCTTCTTGAACGATCCGCTCCACCACCTCGAACTGTTGTTCGGGGTTCTCCAGGCGGAGCAGAGCCCTGCCGTGACGTTCGCTGAGCATTTCCCGGGAAATAATCTTCCGGATTTCTTCCGGGAGTCTCAAGAGCCGCAGTTTGTTGGCAATACTGCTTTGGCTGATCCCCAAACGCTGCGCCAGTTCGTCCTGAGTCAGGGAAAACTCTGTCAGAAGCCGCTGATAACCCTCGGCCACCTCCAGGACATGGAGATCGCTTCTTTGGAGGTTCTCGATCAGTGCCATCTCGGCTGCCTGCCTGTCGTCCACATCCCGGACGATGGCCGGAATCATCTCCCAGCCAAGCTGTTTGCACGCCCTCAGCCGGCGCTCCCCGACGATCAGCTCGTAGCCTATGGGACCGCGCCTGAGCATGACCGGCTGCAGTAATCCGTGTACCCGTATCGAATCCGCCAGTTCCGCCAGGGACTCTTCATCGAAGTCCTGCCGGGGCTGGTACTTTCCGGCCACAATCAGGTGGATGGGGATCGACTGAACCGTCTCAGACCAACTGCTGCCTTCATCGGGATTATCTTCGCTGCCTCTGCGCCTCAGCAGCACATCTGTCAGCTTCATAGGCTCACCTCTCCCAGAGATGCTTACTTACTTCTGTACTGAAAGGTGAGTTCCTTCCAGGCACACCCCAAACAAAAAAGCCCCCTTACTCGAGGGGGCGCTTGGCCGGTATGCCCGCACGCCGGGGGTAGGCAGAGGGCGTCGGTCCTATTTTCCGGAACAGGAGAATTGTGCGCTCTCCAAAGCCTCCAGGCAGCTGGAGAGGGAACACCCGTTCTAAATCGAGCTGCAGCAGCCGAATGGCTCTGCCGGCACTCTGCAGTTCGTGGTCCACCGATCCTCCCTTGTAGGCAGCGAAGACACCGCCTATCTTCACTAGGGGAGTGGCCAGCTCCAGGAGAGTAGGGAGGGAAGCCACTGCCCGGCTTACCACAAGGTCATACTGCTCGCGCTGACCGGTGTCGCGGCCCGCATCTTCCGCCCGGGCATGGAGGGTGGTGACATTCGGCAGCCGCAGTTCACCGGCTGCCTTTTCCAAAAAGGCCAGTTTCTTGCGGAGGGAGTCGAGGAGCACCCACTGCCAGTTCTCCCGCGCCACTGCTAGAGGAACACCGGGAAAACCAGCCCCAGTCCCCAGGTCCAGACAGCGGAGCTTCTGCGGCCAATCCAGCAGCAAGATGCTCAAACTGTCCAGAAAGTTCTTTACCGCCATCTCCTGCGGTTCCACTATGCGAGTTAGGTTCAGTTCCTCATTGGCGCGCACCACAAGTTCTGCAAATTGTCCCATCTGAGGGACCTTTGATCCCAAATCCTCCAGCGGCCAGGCGTGCAGCCCCTCAAGGAGTGTCGCGTCAAAAAGCTCCCGGTCAAAACTCATACGTCAGCCCTCCGCCTTTCCTGCTCCAGAAAGATGAGCAGCACACTGATATCCGCAGGAGTTACCCCCGAAACGCGGGACGCCTGGCCAACGGAGATGGGGCGCACTGCACTCAGGCGATCCACAGCCTCTTTGGAGAGGCCCTTGACCCTGCTGTAGTCCAAATTATCAGGGATGAGCTTATTCTCCATACGTTCGAAGCGCTCGATGGCAGCTTCCTGGCGGTTGAGGTAACCCTGGTATTTCACCTGGATCTCCACCTGCTCCCGCACTGCCCGGGGCAGATCCGGGAGGATGTTGAAATGAGCCAGGTCTTCGTAGGTGATCTCCGGGCGGCGCAGCAGCTCGGCCAGGGTAGCCCCCTGCTTAAGGGGAGCGGTGCCCAGCTCGACCAGTTTCTCATTGACCTCTGCCGTACCACGCACCAGCGTGGAGTTCAGCCGCTCAACCTCCTCAGCCACCATTTCCTGTTTGGCTCGAAACGCCGCATAGCGCTCCGGCTTGATCAAGCCAAGAGAGTATCCCAGGGGAGTGAGGCGCACATCGGCGTTGTCCATGCGCAGGGAAAGCCGGTACTCTGCCCGCGCGGTCATCATGCGGTAGGGCTCCGTGACCCCTTTTGTGACCAGATCATCGATGAGGACGCCGATATACGCTTGAGAGCGGGGGATGACCACCGGCTTTTTGCCCTGCAGGAAGCGGGCCGCGTTGATGCCGGCCATGATTCCCTGGGCCGCCGCTTCCTCGTAACCGGAGGTGCCGTTGATCTGGCCAGCGCAGAAGAGGCCCCGTATCTCCATGGTCTCCAGGGAAGGGCGGAGGCAGAGGGGATCGAGGCAGTCATATTCGATGGCGTAGGCAGGCCGCATAATCTCCACGTTCTCCAGACCGGGTATGGTGCGGAGCATCTCTTCCTGGACTTCGCGGGGTAGAGAGGTTGAACAGCCGCTGAGGTAACCCTCGTTGGTCTGCCAGCCCTCAGGCTCGATGAAGATCTGGTGGCTCTCCCGATCCGGGAACTCCACGATTTTGGTCTCGATGGAAGGGCAGTAGCGGGGGCCGCGGCCGACGATGGCACCGCTGTAGAGAGCTGTCCGGTGCAGGTTCTCCCGGATAATCCGGTGTGTCTCCGGGGTGGTGTAGGTCACCCAGCAGGGGACCTGCTCCACGGTGAGTCCCTCGGTCTCAAAGGAGAATCCTGGAAGGTTGGGGTCGCCGGGCAGTTTCTCCAGTCTAGAAGAGTCCACAGAACGCAGGTTGATCCTGGGCGGGGTACCGGTCTTAAAGCGCACCAAGGGCAGCCACTTCTTCAGCGCCTCCGCAAGTTCCACGGCTGTGTGCTGGCCCTGAGGCCCAGATGGGAAATGGAGTTCGCCAATATGCACCACGGAACGAAGATAGGTCCCGGTGGCCAGGACGACAGCGGGAGCGTAGACCTTAAGGCCGCCGCGCAGAACCATACCCTGGACCGCACCGTTTTCGATGATCAGATCGGTTACAAGGCCCTCTTTCAAGAAAAGACCGGGTGTAGTCTCCAGGACATACTTCATCCGCCGCTGGTAGAGCTTGCGGTCGAGCTGGCAGCGGAGGGACTGCACTGCAGGTCCCCGCCTTGTGTTAAGGAGGCGCATCTGCATCAAGGTCTCGTCGCAGTTTCTCCCCATCTCGCCGCCCAAGGCATCTACCTCGCGAACCAAGGTGGCTTTGCCCGAACCCCCGATACTGGGGTTGCAGGGCAGCAGCGCCACGTTGTCCAGGTTGAGAGTGAGGAGCAGAGTGCGGTGCCCCAGCCGCGCCAGCGCGAGGGCCGCCTCAGATCCGGCATGTCCAGCGCCAACCACTATGGCATCGTAGGTTTCAGGCATAGCAGATCCCTTCCTATTTCCCAATGCAGAACTCAGCAAAAATGCGGTCGAGCACGTTTTCCCGCGCGGTCTCCCCGGTGATCTCCCCCAAGGCCTCCAGGGCGTTGTAGAGATCTACGGCTACCAGATCGAGGGGAAGGCCGGAAAGCAGGGTACGAAGTGACTCCTCCAGGGCTTTTTGAGCTTCGTGAAGGGCCTGTTTGTGGCGGGCCCGTGTGACGAAGGCCCGCGTCCCGGATGAACTGGGCACAGCTCCTGCGCCGAGGAGCCGCAGGATTGCCTCGCTCAGTGCCGCCACCACCTGCCCTGGGTCTTTGACCAGGGAGATCTCCAAGACGGGCGCAGCCACTGCGCCCAGATCCTTCAGATCCCAAGCGGGAGGAAGATCTGTCTTGTTGATCAAAATGATGCGCCGGCTGTCCTTGGTCATATCCATAATCTGGAAATCTTCGGGAGTCAGGGAAGCGCTGCGGTCAAGCACGTGCAGGACCAAGTCGGCTTCCCTCAACAGCTGCAGGCTGCGCTCCACGCCCAGCCGCTCTACAAGATCGCTGCTTTCCCGGATGCCGGCGGTGTCTACCAAGCGCAGAGCCACACCTCTGAGGTTGACCACTTCCTCGATGGTGTCCCGGGTGGTGCCGGGGATATCAGTTACCAAGGCCCTGTTTTCGTCGAGCAGGGCATTGAGCAGGCTCGATTTTCCCACGTTCGGTTTGCCGGTGATCACGGTCTTGAGGCCTTCGCGCAGGATTTTCCCCTCGTCGGCGGTAGCCAGAAGCGCTTCGATCTGGCTCTGACAGCTGCGCAGCCCCTGTTCCACGGCGGTCAGCTCAACCTCGGGAAGATCATCCTCTGGAAAGTCGAGGGTTGCTTCGACGCGCACCGCAAGATCATAGAGGCTTTCCCGCAGCTCCTTGATGCGCCTGCTCAGGCTGCCCTCCAGCTGATCTACGGCCACCTCCATACCCAGCCTTGTCTGGGACTGGATCAGATCGATCACCGCCTCGGCCTGAGACAGATCAAGCCTGCCGTTGAGGAACGCCCGCTTGGTAAACTCGCCCGGTTCGGCCAGGCGCGCCCCAAGTGCGAGAGCGAGGTTTAGGATTTCTCTCACAACAACAACTCCGCCGTGGCACTGAATCTCTACAACGTCTTCCGCAGTGTAGGAGTGGGGGGCGTGCATGACCAGTGCCAAGGCCTCATCGAGCTGGCGGCCTGTCCTGGGGTCAACAACTCTGCCGTAGCGCACCGTGTAGGTGGGCTGTGCAGCAAGGCTGCGGCCGCCTTTCCCCCGGAACATCTGCGCGGCGATGGAGATGGCATCGGGCCCGCTCAGGCGGACGATGCCGATCCCGCCTTCACCAAGGGGGGTAGCCACAGCAGCAATCGTGTCCTCGCCCATACCCATCACCTCCTAAGTATTCTACCACAAAGCAAAAAAAGGGCGCACCATCGGCACACCCTTTGCATGCAAACTGAGAGCTTAAGTTACTTCGGCAGGATGACTACCCGGCGGTAGGGCTCATGGCCTTCACTCTGCGTAGTTACCCCAGAAAACTCGTTCAGCGCTTGATGGACAATGCGCCGTTCAGCAGGGCTCATGGCGCTCAGAGCTACGCGGCGGCCCGTTTCCTGCACCCGGCGGGCTGCCCGATAGGCGAGAGCGCGCAGGGACTCTTCTCTGCGGGAGCGGTAATTCCCAACATCGAGGTTAATCCGCATCCACTCACCGTCCTGGCGGTTCACAGCCAGGCTGATCAGATACTGCAGGCTTTCCATGGTCTGGCCCTTGCGGCCGATGAGGATACCCAGATCATCGCCCTCAATGCGCAGGTCGATAGCCTCTTCGCTGGCTTCCCCCACCACCCGGGCGGAAATGTCCATGTGGCGCAGCAGCTCGGAGGTGAACTCAATCGCCCGTTCCAGCTTGACTTCCTGGATGGGCTTCTTCTTTTCCACCCGTACCCGGGCCAGCTTACCGCCTAAAATGCCCAGGAAACCCTTGGTGCCTTCCTCCAAGACCGTAACCTCAACTTCGTCGCGCCCGGCCTTCAGTTTTGAAAGGGCTTCGTTTATCGCCTCGTCCACAGACCGAGCTTCAACTTCGATATAATCCATTGCCCTGGCCTCCTCTAAGTCACTCCACGGGATACAGCTTGTTCATCAATGCCTGCTGCACAATGCCGAAGGCGTTGCTGGTAATCCAGTAAATGACCATGCCGGCCGGGAAATTCAGGCTGAAAATCCCGATCATGATGGGCATGACGATCAGCATGGCTTTCTGCGATGAGTCGGTGACGCTCATTTTCGACTGGATGTAGGTTGTCAGTGCCGACAAGATGGGGAGGACGTAAAAGGGATCGGGCTGGTTCAGCACCCAGAGGCCTAAAAACTTCGCCCCTTCCCCAAAGTTGGTGTTGTTGAGGACGCGCAGAAACGCGAACAAAATGGGAAGCTGAACGAGCATGGGAAGGCAACCGCCCAAGGGGTTGATCTTGTGCTCGCGGTAAAGCTCCATCATTTTTTCCTGGTAGGCCTGTTTATCGTCCCCGTACTTCTTCTGAAGCTTTTCCAGCTCAGGCTGGAGCCGGCGCATGGCCACCATACTCTTTGTCTGGCTTACCATCAGGGGGTAAAGCAGCAGGCGGACAATCACTGTAGAAAGGATGATACTAAGCCCGTAACTCCCGGTTAACTGCACCAGCTGGTCGAGTATCCACCCCAGCCCTCCGGCTAGCCAATCCATAATTGCACCCAAATCGATATCCTCCAATCAAATCACGGAACGGGATCAATTCCTCCCGGATGCCAGGGATGGCATCTGCCAATTCTCTTCATGGCTAACCACAGTCCCTTCCAGCCATGTTTGGCAATGGCCTGGCGGGCATACTCAGAACATGTGGGATAAAACCTGCAGCTCCTGGGCAGGAGCGGTGAGATGAACCTCTGATAACCTCGGATAAGGAGAGACACCAGCTTAAGCATGCCCTTCACCGCTTCGCGCTGAACTTGCTGACCGGCCAGCGATCAAACTGCACTTCTGCAGAGTCAAGCGGAGATCCTCTTTTAACTCGGCGAAACTAGCACCCACAGAACTGCGCTTCGCGCCGATCACCACATCATAGCCGGGTGAGATGTGGTCTGCTAGCTCCTGCATAATCGCCTTCAACCTTCTCTTCACTCTGTTGCGGGTGACTGCGGAACCCAGTTTCTTACTCACAGCAAAGCCCACTCGGCTGACAGATCTCCCAGTGGGCACTTGAGACACCACGACATGCCTGCCAAAACAGGGCGTCCCCTTGTTGTAGACGAAAGAAAACTCGCGGGGATTCCTCAATCGCTCCACACCGCAACCTCCTGAGTGCCCGCAATCGTTAGGCAGTGAGAATCTTGCGCCCCTTGCTGCGCCGGCGAGCCAATACTTTACGGCCTCCGGAGGTCTTCATTCTAGCACGAAAGCCGTGCAGGCGCTTCCTTCTGAGCGTCCTCGGCTGAAAAGTCCGTTTCACGTCAAATCCTCCCTTCCCAACACCGTTAGAACATGACATTCAAAGCGATTATATCTTATTCCCAAAAACCGTGTCAATAGATACAGCCCTCCCCCTCAGTTATGCACAGCTCTACCAACAATCATCCACAATCTGTCCACACTGCTGTGGATAACTTGAGTAAACACATGTTCCCGGTCGCGATCTGCCCACCAGAACACGGTTTTTAATCCACAGCCTGTGGATAAATTGGGGATAACCCCTTTGTCAACAGCTGTGGAAAACTCTCCAGGCCGGCCTTTAGCAGGGGCGGAAAATTGGTAAGACAATTTTGCCACTTTTGCGTAAAACCTGCTGTGGCGAACCTGTGAAAAACCTTGGGGATAAAAAAGCCGTTCTCCACATTTAGCTTTTCCAACGCAAAACCCCTGCTTGCTGTGGATAAGTTGTTGAACTTGTGGATAAATGCCTGTATGATGGGTAGGGACAACCTTTTGCCACGTCCCTTCCTGTGCATAACCTGCGCGCAGCCTGTAGGCTGCGCTCCAAGGCAAAAGCAGGAACCTGTGGATAAATCAAGAACTCTACTTGTGGAGAACGAGTCATCGGGAGGGTACGTCATGGATCAACTGAACCAATTGAGACTGGTCTGGGAAGAGGTGCTGAGCATCATGGCCGCTGATCTGCCGGAGCGGTCTTTTGATGCTTGGCTGAAAGACAGCCGGCCGGTCTATCTCGATGGCAATACTTTATATGTAGAGTTCCCAAATGAGTTCACCAAAGACTGGGTGGAAGCGCGCTACGTAAACCCGCTCACCAGAACGCTGCGCCAGGTCACCAACCGCGATTGGGACATCAAGTTCACCATCCCCGAAGGTGTCAGGTCCCTGGGCGCACCCAGCATTATCCCCGGGAGATCGACAGCCAGCCGGGACTGGGGTGAACCATCCCGCAGCCAGGTTCCGGAAGAGCCCGCTCCGGCCCAGCAGCCCCAGCGCATCCAGACGCCGCGCTCCTCAGCACTCAACCCCCGCTACACCTTTGAGAACTTCGTGGTGGGCAATTCCAACCGTTTCGCCCACGCGGCTTCCCTAGCCGTAGCTGAAGGGCCGGCCAAAGCCTACAATCCCCTCTTTATCTACGGGGGTGTGGGGCTGGGCAAAACCCACCTGATGCATGCCATCGGGCACTATGCCCTGGAGCAGAACCCCAATATCTCCGTGGTGTACGTCACTTCCGAGACCTTCACCAACGACCTCATCTCCGCCATCGGAAAAAAGTCCATGGTTGATTTTCGGAACAAGTACCGCAACGCCGATATCCTCCTCATCGACGACATCCAGTTTGTCGCCGGCAAGGAATCGACCCAGGAGGAATTCTTCCATACATTTAACGCGCTCTACGAAGCCAACCGCCAGCTGGTCATTTCCTCAGACCGCCCTCCAAAAGACATTCCTACCCTGGAGGAGCGCCTGAGGAGCCGCTTTGAGTGGGGCCTCACCGCAGACATCCAGCCTCCTGATCTGGAGACGCGCATCGCGATTCTGCGAAAAAAGGCCAAGGACGACAATTTGGTGATCGACCAAGAGATCCTCAGCTACATCGCCACCCACATCCAGTCCAATATCCGAGAGCTGGAAGGATCACTGGTGAGGGTGATCGCCCACGCCAACCTGCACAACACGCCGCTTACCCTGGAAACGGTAGCCGACGCCTTGAAAGACATCCTTAAAACCCCCGCCCACCAGCCGGTCACCATCGAGGGCATCATGGGCACCGTGGCCGATTACTACTCCATCAAGGTTTCTGAGCTCAAGTCCAAGCGCCGCACCCGCAACATCACCTTCCCGCGGCAGATCGCCATGTACCTGGCCCGGGATCTTACCGAAAGCTCGCTGCCTGAGATCGGCGAGGCCTTTGGCGGGCGCGACCACTCCACGGTGATCCACGCCATTGAAAAGATCGAAAGCGAACTGAAACTCGATCCGTCTCTCCAGAGCACCATCACCGAACTGATCAGTTTAATCCGCCGAGGCTGAGCATAAGCTGTGGAAAAGCCTGGGGATAGTATTCCCGGAATTTTGGCCTCTGTTGGGGTTGTGGAAAAACCAAGGCAGTGTTCAACAACTTGTCTTTTGCCGAAAACCGCGCTCTATCAAGCGAAAACCGGTTTTCCACATTTGAACAGCGCCTACTACTACTCCTACTAAAAAGATCTTTATTAACAGCCAAGGAAAGCCGCTGGCAAGTATTCCACAGGAGGTATATTTATGCATTTCCAGATCCAAGGTTCTGATCTATTGAGCAGTGTAGCTATTGCTGAACGAGCTATTTCCAGTAACGATCAGACTCCTGCCCTCACCGGACTTTTCCTCTCCGTTGATTCTGATTCCCTAACCCTAACTGCTAACAACCTGCAGATCGCTGTGCAGACCAAGACCCCCTGCACAGTATGGGAAACAGGCCAGCATATTGTCAGCGGCAGGCTTTTCTGCGAGCTTGTGCGCAAACTGCCTAACGAACCGGTTACTATCCAGTGGAAGGACGGCCAGGTGTTCGTCAGCGTAGATACCATGGAATTTGCCCTGAACACCATCGCTGCTGACGAGTTTCCGGACTACCCCTCCTGTTCAGAAAAGGTGATGAGCCTCACCGACTACGAACTGGAGCGTTTGATCCGCAACAGCGTGTTCGCGGCCTCCAATGATGAGCACAAGCCCATTTTCATGGGGGTTCTGCTGGAAATTGCTGACAAACAGATCAACTTTGTAGCCACCGACTCTAACCGCCTTGCCTATGTTCGGGCTGAAACCGGTCTTACTTACATCGATCAAGCGGAATACATCATCCCCCGGGCCAACTTAGTGGAACTGCTGCGCTGCCTGCCCATGACCGAAACCATGGTCGAGGTCTCTTACGGCGATAACCAGCTGGCGTTCCGTTTCGACGACACGATCTTCACCACCCGCCTGATCGACGGCAGGTTCCCCCGGTACCGCCAGGTCCTGTATACTGACCAGGAGACCACCGTGATCATGAAGCGGCAGAAGCTGATTCAAGCCCTGGAACGGGCAGCTCTCTTCGGTCGCGGCGATGAAGCTCCCGTCTTGATCCAGGTCAACGAAGGCATACTAGAAGTGGCCACCACCTCCAGGCTGGGTAAATCCCAGGAACAGTGCAGTGTAGAGCAGAAGGGCCCGCAGCAGCAGGCCGCCTACGCTCCCAAATTCCTCCTGGATATGCTCAAAACCATGAGCGGTGATCAGGTAGAGTTCCGGTTCGAAGGAACGAGGCAGGCTCTCATTAAGGCCTTGGACAGCGATGCCCATCTTTATGTTGTGATGCCGATGCGAATCTAGAGAAGAGGATTGGTTTTCGTGAAGGAAGTATCTATTCATACCGCTGCCATTCAGCTCGATCAGTTTCTTAAGTGGGCCCGTATCGCTGCCACCGGTGGAGAGGCTAAGCACTTGATCCAGTCAGGCTTGGTCAAGGTCAACGGGCAGGTGGAGACCGCGCGTTCCCGCAAGCTCGAGCCCGGATCGGTGGTGGAAGTTGGCGGCGATACTTACCTGGTTAGGTTGGAGAGCTGAATGCGGCTTGAGTCTCTTGCACTGAAGGATTTCCGCAATTACGAACAGGTCAGCCTGGAACTGGATCCCGGGCTGAACATCTTTGTGGGCGATAATGCCCAGGGGAAAACCAACCTCTTGGAAGCCGTCTACGTGCTGGCGCTCAGCAAGTCCTACCGGGCAGCCCAGGACAGTGACCTGATCCGGCATGGAGCTCAGCGCGCCTTGGCTGCCGCCCAGGTGAGGAAGCTGGCCGCAGTGGAACTCGGCTTCGTGCTCAGCCACACGGAAAAAAAGCGCCTGCTTGTCAACGGGAAGGCAGCCGCGGCAAACCGTTTTGTCGGCACCCTGCTGGCAGTTTTGTTCAGCCCAGACAGCCTTCAGCTGGTGAAGGGAGCGCCCGCGGATCGCCGCCATTTCCTGGATGTCCAGATCTGCCAGATCGATCCCGTGTACCGCAAGACGCTTTTGGAATACCAGCGGGTGGTCCGCCAGCGCAACAGCCTGCTCAAGGCCGCCCAGGAAAGCCGCGCCCTTTTAGGCCAGCTGCCGGCTTGGGACAGGCAGTTGGTCCGACTGGGGACCCAGGTGATCCTGCGCCGCCTTACTGTGGTGGAGCAGCTGCAGAAATACGCGCGGGAAACCCAGCGCGAGATCAGCCAGGAAAGGGAGGATCTCGACCTGGTTTACGTGCCCTTTTTTGCGCTGAGAGACGGCGGCCCGCACAAGCTTCCCGCAAGCGAGGCCGAGCTGAGCGAGGCATTTGAGAAGGCTCTGCGGGAACTGCACGCTGAAGAACTCCGCCGCGGCTGCACGCTTGTTGGACCGCAGCGAGATGATCTTGTTTTTCTCGTGAACGGTCGGGATTTGAGGAAATTCGGCAGCCAGGGCCAGCAGCGAAGTGCTGTCCTTGCCTGTATCCTGGCCGAGCTGGAACTGATGCATGCAGAAACGGGCGAGTATCCCGTTGTCCTTCTGGATGATGTCTTAAGCGAGCTGGATAAGAACAGGAGGCTGCAGCTTCTTACCCTGCTCAATGCCAAGGCCCAAACTATAGTCACCGCAACGAGCCTGGACAGCTTCCCCCAGGAACTGGTGGAGCGCGCAGCGGTGTACCGCATCCGGCAGGGGCGAATTGCCTAGGGAGAGGGAGAGTCTATGTTCCTGCATATTGGCGGCGATGTGATGGTACCGCTGAGAGATCTGATCAGCGTGATCGACGTGAGCAGCGCTGAATCGACGATCAACGACGAGTTTGTAAAAACTGCAGAAGAAGAGGGTTTTGTGGTACAATTGACGGGGAAACCCTCCTCTTTGGTAATTTGCACCAAACGGGTGTACCTGTCGCCCATATCCGCCCAGACGCTGGCAAGGCGGGCAGTCAGGCTTTTCGAGGAAACAGAGTAAGGAGAGTTGATAGTTTGGACAAGAACAAGGCTCCTAATTATACAGCGGACCAGATCCAGGTTTTGGAAGGCCTTGAGGCCGTGCGGCTGCGGCCCGGAATGTATATCGGCAACACTGATGTGGGCGGTCTGCACCACCTCTTCCAAGAAGTAGTCGACAACTCCATCGACGAGGCAATGGCAGGCTACTGCGACCGCATCGACGTGACCATTCATGCCGATGGCTCGCTGTCCGTGCGGGATAACGGCAGCGGCATCCCGGTGGAGATTCACCACAAGACGCAGATCTCCACTCTGGAGACAGTGCTGACCAAGCTCCATGCTGGCGGCAAGTTCGGCCAGGAAGGAGGCCACTACAAGGTCTCCGGCGGACTCCACGGCGTTGGGGTATCCGTGGTCAACGCGCTTTCCGAATGGCTCGAAGCCCAGGTCTGGTACAACGGGCGCCACTACCAGCAGAGGTTTGCCCGCGGCGTAGCCCAGGGGCCGGTGGAAGATCTGGGGCCAACTGACGACCGCGGCACCCTGATCCGCTTCAAACCTGATGCCCAGATCTTCAAGACCATCAACTTCCAGGCAGAAGTCATCGTCTACCGCATGCGGGAACTGGCGTTCTTAAACAAAGGCATCACCATGACCTTCGATGATGAACGCAGTGGGCGCAAGCATTTCTTCTTGTACAAGGGCGGGATCGTTTCTTACGTCCACTATCTGAACCGCAACAAGACTCATGTGAACAAAGACCCGGTGTACATTTCCGGGGAGAAAGATGATGTGCAGGTGGAAGCTGCCATCCAGTACAACGACAGCTACACCGAGACAACCCTCAGCTTCGCCAATAACATCAACACGCACGAAGGCGGCACGCACCTGGTCGGCTTCCGCAGCGCACTGACGCGCAGCATCAACGATTACGCCCGCCGCCGTGGCCTGCTCAAAAACTCGGACGAAAACCTCACAGGAGACGATGTCCGGGAAGGCTGTACCGCGATCGTCAGCGTGCGCGTGAAAGACCCGCAGTTTGAAGGGCAGACCAAGACGAAGCTGGGCAACAGCGAAATCAGGGGCATAGTTGAGTCGCTTGTGAACGAAGCCCTCTCGACCTACCTTGAAGAAAACCCCGTGGATGCGAAACGCATCGTGGAGAAGTGCTTGCAGGCCGCTAGGGCAAGGCAGGCGGCCCGGAGGGCAAGGGAGCTGACCAGGCGCAAGAGTGCCCTGGAGATCTCGGCGCTCCCGGGTAAGCTCGCCGACTGCAGCTTCACCGACCCGTCAGTCTGCGAGATCTTCATCGTAGAGGGCGACTCGGCCGGCGGCACGGCGAAACAGAGCAGGGATCGCCGCTTCCAGGCTGTGCTGCCGCTGCGGGGCAAGATCCTGAACGTGGAGAAAGCCCGGCTGGACAAGATCCTCAGCAACCCCGAGATCCGGTCAATGGTAACTGCTTTTGGCACCGGAATCGGCGAAGATTTCGACATCGAGAAAGCCCGCTACGGAAAGATTGTGCTCATGACCGATGCCGATGTGGACGGAGCGCACATCCGCACCCTGCTTCTCACTTTCTTCTACCGCTACATGCGTCCCCTGCTGGAGGAAGGCTATGTGTACATCGCCCTCCCGCCTTTGTACGGGGTGCGTAAGGGGAAAGACATCTATTATGCCTACGATGATGAGGAACTAGAAAAAGTGCTGGAACGAATCGGCCGCAGCGGCGCTTTGATCCAGCGGTATAAAGGCCTTGGCGAGATGAACGCAGATCAGCTCTGGGAAACCACTATGGATCCTGAAAGGCGCATCATCCTCAAGCTGACGGTGGATGACGCCATCCTCGCCGACGATATCTTCACCACCCTCATGGGCGAGAAGGTTGAACCCCGCCGGGAGTTCATCGAAGCCCATGCCGCAGAAGCTACTAACATCGACATTTAAGGGGGTGTGCTGCTTTGAACATCAATCCTGGAAGCGGGAAGATACTCCCCGTTAAGATAACCGATGAGATGAAAACCTCGTACATCAACTACGCCATGAGCGTCATCGTAGAGCGCGCTCTACCGGATGTGCGGGACGGACTCAAACCTGTGCAGCGCCGCATCCTCTACGGCATGCTGGAGCTGGGCAACCGCCCCGACCGGCCCCACAAGAAGTCGGCGCGTATCGTGGGTGAAGTCATGGGTAAGTACCACCCCCACGGCGACTCAGCGATCTACGACTCCATGGTGCGCATGGCGCAGCCTTTCAACCACCGCTACATGCTCGTGGACGGACACGGCAACTTCGGAAGCGTAGACGGAGATCCTCCGGCGGCCATGCGCTACACAGAAGCCCGCCTTTCGTCCCTGGCCATGGAGATGCTCAGGGACATCGACAGAGACACTGTAGACTTCTATCCAAACTTCGATGAAACCCTGGAGCAGCCGGTGGTCCTGCCCAGCCGGTTCCCCAACCTGCTGGTGAACGGTGCCTCGGGTATTGCTGTAGGTATGGCAACCAACATCCCCCCTCATAACCTGGGCGAAGTGATCGACGGGCTGATCGCCCTGATCGACGATCCAGAAATCGACGTCAAAGGCCTGATGAAGTACATTAAGGGCCCAGACTTCCCCACAGGGGCGATTATCCAGGGACGGGACGGCATCAAGGAAGCGTACATGACCGGGCGCGGCCGCATCCGGGTGCGGGGTAAGGCACAGATCGAGCAGCTTTCAGGCGGCAAGACCCGGATCCTGATCACAGAACTGCCCTACCAGGTGAACAAGGCGCGCCTCATCGAGAAAATTGCCGAGCTGGTGAGGGAGAAGAAGATCGACGGCATCACCGACCTGCGGGATGAGTCAGACAAGAGCGGCATGCGCATCGTGATCGAGCTGCGTCGGGATGCCGCGCCCCATGTGGTGCTCAACCGCCTGTACAAGCACAGCCAGCTGGAGGACAGCTTTGGCGTGATCATGCTTGCCCTGGTGAACAACGAGCCGAAGATCATGGATCTCAAAGAGGTCTTGAGCCACTACCTCGAGCACCAGAAAGAGGTGGTGATCAGGCGGACCCGCTTCGATCTGCGGAAGGCAGAAGAACGCGCCCATATTCTAGAAGGTCTGCGCATCGCCCTGAACAACATCGACGAGATCATCGCGATCATCCGGGCCGCGTACGACGATGCAAAGGAACGCTTGATGCAGCGCTTCGGGCTTTCGGAGCGGCAGGCTGTGGCCATCCTGGACATGCAGCTGCGCCGGCTGAGCGGGCTGGAACGAGAAAAGATCGAACAGGAGTACGCCGAGCTGCTCAAGACCATTGAACGCCTGAAAGCCATTTTGGGCGACATCAACCTGGTCCACCAGATTATCAAAGATGAGCTGCTGGAGATCAAGGAGAAGTACGGCGATGCTAGGCGCACCAAGATCGGGGTACCGGTTGGCGATCTGGAGGATGTAGACCTCATCGCCGAGGAAGACATAGTGGTTACACTGACCCACCACGGGTACATCAAGCGCCTTCCCGTAGACACCTACCGGGCCCAGCGCAGGGGCGGCCGGGGAGTGAGCGCCCTGAGCGTCAAGACAGATGACTTCGTGGAGATGCTCTTTGTCGCCAGCACGCACAGCTACGTCCTCTTCTTCACCGACAAGGGGCGTGTCTACCGCCTGCGCGGGCATGAGATCCCAGAGGCAAGCCGCAACGCCAGAGGCTTTGCAGTGGTCAACCTGATCAGTTTTGAGCCCGGCGAGCGCATCAAGGCTACCATACCCATTGCCGAGTACAGCGAGGATCAGTACCTGGTCATGGCTACCCGCAGCGGCATCGTCAAAAAGACTGCCCTTAAGGAGTTCGACACGAACCGCAGCGGCGGCCTGATCTGCATCACCCTGGCCGAAGATGATCAGCTCGTGGGCATCCAGCTCACAGACGGCAGCAGCGAGCTGGTGCTTGTCACCAAGAACGGGCAGGCCATCCGCTTTGCCGAAGAGCAGATCCGGCCCATGGGGCGTACGGCCCAAGGCGTGACGGGCATCAAACTCGAGGAACATGATGAGGTGGTCGCCCTGGCCGTGGCCAATGATGAGGCTGACCTCCTGGTCGTCACGGAAAAGGGTTACGGCAAGCGCACGCCCATCAGCGATTATCCCCTGCAGAACAGGGCAGGGAAGGGAGTCATCACTCTGAAGCGGAACGAGCGCACCGGACCTGTGGTGGCCTCCCATGTGGTACGGGAGGGCAGTGAAGTGATGATCCTTTCCATTGAGGGCATCATGATCCGCATCAAGGTCGCGGATATTTCGCGCCAGGGCAGGAACACCCAGGGAGTTGTCCTCATGCGCCTGGACGAAAAGGACCGGGTCGTAGATGTGGCTGACGCAGGCATGGAGGAAGACCTAGACGAGTGAAGCCGGCTTTCTTGAGAGCCGTTCTGGTGGGCGGTTTTTTAGAAAATTGCTGGTGGGGGGCGTTGACAGAGAAGCCCCTTCTGTGGTAAGATAAGCTCGCTGCCCGGAGAAATCCCTTGGCAGAGCACCTTGACAACCGAACAGAAATCTTGAGCACACATTCTGTGTTTGAAGAGAATAAGCCATAAGTTTGTGAGCTCCGGACAATTTCAGCTAGTTTCAAGCTTTCAAGAAGATGAACCTAGAGCAATCTAGGATAACCTT
>DURQ01000050.1 GCA_012840725.1 Bacillota bacterium | reverse complement strand
GCATTATCGAACTCTACCGCCGGACGGCCAAGGAGGTCCTCGCCCGGAGCAAGCGCTTTTCGCCGCCCAAGCTCATCCAGGATCTGGCCCGGGCCGCGTCCAAACTGATTTCCCTCGGACACCAGACCGGGGAAGGCTGGTTCCTCACCGGTGAGATGGTCGTGCTGCTTGAGAGCGGAGTGAGGAACATTGTGTGCATGCAGCCCTTCGCCTGCCTGCCCAACCACGTCACGGGCAAAGGGGTGTTCCGGGGCTTGAAAAATGCTTATCCAAATAGTAACATAATTGCAGTAGACTACGATCCTGGTGCCAGCGAGGTCAACCAGCTGAACCGGATCAAACTCATGCTGTCCAGCGCAACCCCCGAAAGGAAGGAGATGTTGGCATGAAGTACCGCAGGTTAGGACGTTCGGGCCTGAAAGTGAGTGAGATTTCTTTAGGCAGCTGGCTCACCTACGGAAAAACGGTGGAGGAAGACAGGGCCGTCGCGACCATCCGCCGCGCGTATGAGCTTGGGATCAACTCCTTTGACTCCGCCAATGTGTATGAGCGAGGGCAGGGAGAAAGAGTGATGGCCAAAGCCCTCCGCAGTTTCCCCCGTGAGTCGTACATCATCACCACCAAGGCCTTCTGGCCAATGGGAGACGGGCCTAACGATCGAGGATTGTCCCGCAAACATGTCTTTGAACAGCTGCATGCCAGCCTCAGGCGCATGGAATTGGACTATGTGGACATCTTCTACTGCCACCGCTACGATCCAGAGACCCCCGTGGAAGAGACGCTGCGCACCATCGACGACCTGGTCCGCCAGGGCAAGGTGCTCTACGTGGGCGTCAGCCAGTGGACCGCGGCCCAGATTGAAGAAGCTGTACGGATCGCCGATCGCTACCTTCTTGACCGCATCGTCGTCCATCAGCCCGTGTACAACATGCTCGACCGCTGGATTGAGCCCGAAGTGATTCCCGTGTGCGAGAAACACGGCATCGGCCAGATTGTCTTTTCACCGCTGGCCCAGGGGCTGCTCACCGGCAAGTACCGCGGCGGCCACATCCCGGAAGGCAGCCGGGGGGCCAACCCGGAGATCAACAGATGGATCCAGGAGCTGCTCGCTTCCGGCGTGATCGCCAAAGTAGATGCCCTGCAGGATTTAGCAGAAGAAGCGGGGCTTACCCTGGCTGAGCTGGCTCTGGCCTGGGTACTGCGCCAGCCCAATGTGGCCAGCGCGCTGGTGGGTGCTTCCCGCCCAGAGCAGATCGAAGCCAACGTCAAGGCAGTCGATGTCGAACTCAGTCAAGACCTGCTTGCCAAGATAGAAGAGATACTAGCCTAGATACGAAAAGCCAGGACTCAGCCTTCGGGGAGCCTGGCTTTTTTGCGCCTACGCGCCGTATTACGAGAATGGTTGCTTAGAGTAACCTTCTGGGCGGAGGAATTGGCGCCAAGCTGGAGAAAAACTGTGAAAACAGGCACCCTTGTTCGCGGTCAACCCAGCAATTCACAACAGGAACGGTCCGCCGCGCCAAGAAAGAATGTCCGGGGGAGGTCACTGCCATGAGCGAATCGATTCTTCCGGAAAGGCTCCGGAATCAGCAGCAGCAGCAAAAGCGCAGGCTGCCGAACAAGATGAGGCAGCTGAGCCTTGGCGTCTTCACCTTAGCCGTGATCGGGCTCGTAGCCTTCGGAGCATACTACTTCTTCTTTCCCAAGAAAGAGCATTTCGTGCTCAACTTCTATACCTACGCCAAAGTGGGGATGCAGGATTTCCTGGAGACCCTCAGCGCTAAGGGCACAGTCAAGCCCGAAAAGGTGAGCGTGATCACTCCCAAAGTTGGAGGGACCATAGAGGAGATCTACGTGCAGGAGGGGCAGGATGTGCGTGCCGGCGATCCCCTCCTCCGCTTGTATTCTGCTGACATCGTGGCTGAAAAGAACGCCGCTGAGACGGAATTGAGCGAGGCCAAGGCTCAACTTGCCCAGCAGCTCATCACTAACGAGCGGGAACTGGACAACCAGCGCCTGAATGTTACCGCAGCAAAGCAGAAGCTCGCCGATGCCGAGTCCAATCTGGAACTCCAGAAGGTCCTGTATGATTACGGGGCCATTCCCCGCGTGGAACTGGACAAGGCGGAGCAGGCGGTGGAAACAGCCCGGCTCCAAGTCACCCAAAGCGAATGGGAGCTGGAACTGATGACCCGCAAGCAGGATGCCCAGATCGCGGCCATCAACAAGAACATCTCCATCGCCGAGGAGAAGGTGGCTAAGGCTCAGGAGAAGATCGACAACTTCTTGGTCACAGCTGAGTTTGACGGCCGCATCCTCTCGCTGAAGATCCCCAACAACCGGGTGGTCACAGCCCATCAGGAACTGGGCCAGCTCGCGGATCTGACCAAGCAGGTAGTGGAGCTCCAGGTTCCTCCCGGGCAGACGGAGCGTTTTGGAGTGGGGTCTCAAGTGACGATCAGCGTTGGGCAGAGCGAGTACCTTGGCGAGGTCACCTATATCGCTCCCCAGGCCACACAGGCAAGTGACGGCTCCGCCAGCGTCATGGTGAGGGTGGACTTCCTGGAAGAAGTGTCTAACCTGCGCCCCAACAGTTCTGTCACGGCCAACATTCACCTGCACCTCCACAAGGACAGCCTGTACCTGCCGCGGGGTGCTTACCTGACCAGCGGCGGGCAGCTCTTTGTGTACGTGATTGAGGGCAACAAGGCCACGAAACGGGAAGTACAGTTGGGGCTTTTCCAGGGCAACTCTGTTCAGGTCCTGCGCGGTCTGGAGCTGGGCGAAGAGGTGATCATCAGCACCTATGATGCCTTCCGCCACCTGGATGAGATTCAAATTCTACCCGAGGGAGGACATGCTCTGTGATCCGGTTAGAAGGGATTACCAAGGAATACTTCATGGGTGATGTGGTCGTTCAAGCCCTGAACGGCATCGATGTGGAGATCCAGCGGGGTGAGTTTGTTTCGATCATGGGGCCTTCTGGTTCGGGCAAATCGACGCTGTTGAACGTTATCGGGGTTCTCGATCAGCCCACCCGCGGAGCCTACTACCTCGAAGGTGTGGATATTACTCAGCTGAAGGACAGGGAACTGGCCAGGATCCGCAACCAGCACTTCGGGTTCATCTTCCAGGCCTATAACCTCTTCCCTGAGCTGACAGCCATGGAAAACGTGATGGTACCCCTGATGTACGCGGGTAAGCCCAAGCGGGAACGGCGCGAAAGGGCCGAGGAGCTGCTGAACATGGTAGCGATGGGACACAGGCTCGGACACCTGCCCACCCAGCTCTCCGGCGGCGAGCAGCAGCGTGTGGCTATTGCTCGTGCCCTGGCCAACAACCCCACTCTCCTGCTCGCCGACGAGCCCACTGGCAACCTGGCCTCCGACCAGGGGGCGGAGATCATGAACATCCTCTGCCAGCTGAACGCTCAGGGAACGACCATCGTCATCGTCACGCATGATCCTTCCATCAGTGCCTATGGAAAACGCCTGCTGCGTCTGCGGGACGGGAAGATAGTAGCAGACGAACAGGTTAAAGAAGCTGCCCTAGAGGCTTAAAGGAGGAGCCCACATGCAAAAGCGCGTGAGTTGTGTACTGC
>DURQ01000001.1 GCA_012840725.1 Bacillota bacterium | reverse complement strand
GGTCAACGCCTGAGCCAACCTCACCTGCCGTAAAGAACTCGTGCCACCGGCACTGAGGGCAGACGTAGTGAGGCGGCAGAGGATTGACCTCCGTGATGCCGCACATGGTGGCCACGAGAGAGGAGCCTACCGAGCCCCGGGAACCCACTAAATAGCGGTCATCGAGTGACTTTTTCACGAGCTTATGGGCGATCAAGTAGAGGGAAGCATAACCGTGGTCGATGATGGCCGTGAGTTCCCGCTCGAGCCTGGCTTGGACGACTGGCGGCAGGGGATCTCCGTAGATCTCCCTAGCTTTGGCATAGGTCATTTCTTCCAGTTCCTTTTCGGCGTTAGGAAGGCGCGGCGGATAGAACCCGCTCGGCACTGGACTGAGTTCCTCCACCTCTCCCGCGATCTTCCGCGGGTTTTCCACCACCACTTCCCAGGCCTTCTCCTGGCCCAGGTAGGAAAACTCTTTGAGCATCTCCTCTGTGGTGCGGTAGTAAAGCGGCGCAGGATACTCCGTGTCACCCATACCCTTTCCGGCCAGCAGGATGGTGCGTACAAAGGCATCTTCCGGGCGGAGGAAATGCACGTCGCCGGTGGCCACCACTGGCTTGCCTAGGCGCTCACCGAGTTTGATGATCTGCTGGTTGATGCGGATCAGATCATCCCTGGAACGCACGTGGGTTGTGCCGATCAAGAATTCGTTGTTCTGCAGAGGCTGGATCTCCAGGTAATCATAGAAAGAAGCTACTTCCAGGGCGTTGGGCTGCTGGTTTAGGACTGCCCGGAACACTTCGCCGGCTTCACAAGCGGATCCCACGATCAGTCCTTCCCGGTACTGCTGCAGCAGCGCCCGGGGGATACGGGGAACCCTGTAAAAGAATTCCAGGTGAGAACAGGAGATCAGCCGGTAGAGGTTCTTGAGACCTGTCCGGTTCTTGGCCAGGAGTACAATATGAAACGGCCTGGTCTTGCTGGCCGGATCGTCGATGAGGTAGCCTTCCACCCCGTAGATCACTTTGATCTTGTATTTCTTGCGGGCGCGATGGGCTTCAGGAAAGGCCTGCACAACGCCGTGGTCAGTGATAGCCACGGCATCATGGCCCAGGGAGGCCGCAAGCCGAAGGAGCTGGTCCACATCGATGGTGCCGTCCAGGCCGCTCATCTTGGTGTGCAGGTGCAGCTCGACTCTCTTCACCTCGGCGTTGTCTTCCAAAGAGTGGGGTGGATCTACCAGGGCTAGGCCCTGCGTCATGATGGAAAGCTCGTTGTCAAAGGTTTGAAACTGCAGGTTGCCTCGTACCTTTACCCATTGGCCTTTCTTAAGGCCGAGGTCAACCGGTTCATCGAGGAAGGCCTTACAGGTGATGGTATCAGTGCCGTCGTAGAGGTCAAAGGTGACCAGGATCTTACCTGTACGGGTGGTGCGTGACTCCAGGTTCACCACCTCACCGCAGACAACCACATTGTCTTCTGCCTCCAGGAGCTGAGCGATGGGCACCGGCTCTCCTGGGATGGAGCTCCGAACGAGACTGCGGTTGCGGCCGTTTCCCCGGCCGTTCCCATTGCCGCCTGCCGGAGGCGGACTGTAATCGATGGGCTTTCCATTGACCTGTTTGATGGCGTTCTCAAGGTACTCGTCTTCTGATTGGCGCAGTTCCTCTGGCTGCACGTCCTCTACCCTGCCTGTCCACTGAAACCGCACATCGGCCACGCCCGGGTGCAGCTGCTTGATGGCCGTGTGCAGCTGGTCCCAGAGTTCAGGGCTGCCTTTGGGCCGCCCCTTTAAGACGAAGGTCCAGGTCCTGCTCTGGGGATCGACACCGATGCGCTCGATCTCCAGATCCTGGAGGAGCGGATCTGCGTTCAAGGATGCCAGGAAAAACTTGTTCTCGGGTTCGATGAAAAAGGAACTCACCAATCCACCTCCCAAAAAAGTCCCCCACAAAACCGCGCGACCAAACGGTACGCAGCCTGCGAGGGGCCCAAAATAGGGACAGGCTAAATGCGCAGAGAACGCACTATATCCCAGTACATCTTCATGCGGGCGCAGAGTCCCTTGACCAAACCCCGCTTCTCCTCTTTCATCACCTGGGAAACAGTGGGAAGGGGCACGCGCACGACATCAATGCCATTTCGTTCTGCGAACTGAGTCAGGGCTATTTCCACTCCGTAACCGCTGTGTTCCAGCTTGGGTACCCGGTCGAAAAGATCCTTGCGCATCGCTCTCTGACCCGAGAGGGACGGTGCGATCTTCTGCGCCAGGTCCGTTGTGAGCCTTCCTTCAGAAAAAACTCCGATACTCATCTCTGTCCTGCCCGAAAGCACTGGCTCGAGAAGCGCCTCGATGTGTTCTCGGTTTAGGCCCACCAAATCCGCATCAACAAACAGGAGCACCTCGCAGGTGGTCGCATCGGCCCCTGCCTTCATTGCCCCGCCCTTGCCGACATTCTCGACCAACTCCACTACTCTTACTGGGTACCTGCGAGCCACTTCTGCGGTGCGATCATCTGAGCCATCGCTGACGACGATGATCTCATCGAGCAACTGACACCCCAGCAGTGCCTCAACTACCTGTCCTATGGTCTGTTCTTCGTTGTAAGCCGGAACGATCGCGGCTGTTCTCACCCTAGATCTCCGCCCTCCACGATCTCCCGGATAGCAGCGAGAACTTGGTCCACCGGCAGGCTTCTCACCTCTTTGGTCCGCCGGATTACAATCTCTAACTCGCCCTTCTCCAGGGATTTCGGTCCAACGGTGACCCTGATCGGGAAACCAATCAGGTCAGCGTCTTTGAACTTAACGCCCGGGCGCTCGTCACGGTCATCCAGAACAGTCTCTATTCCCGCTGCGACCAGCTCATTGTAGAGTTTCTGGGCGGCCTCCGCCTGGACAGGATCCTTCATGCTTACTGGAACGATGACGACATGGTACGGTGCGATGCTGATAGGCCAGACGATACCATCGTCATCGTGGTTCTTCTCGATTACCGCAGCCACAGTCCGGCCAACGCCGATACCGTAACAGCCCATGATCAGAGGCGTTTCCACGCCGTCTTCCTTGAGGAAAGTCGCCCCCATGGCCTTGGAGTACTTGGTTCCCAGCTTGAACACCTGACCCACCTCAATTCCCCGCGCCCCTTCCAGAATTCCGGAGCAGCGCGGACAGGGATCGCCCGGTTGGGCCTCCCTCAGGTCGGCGAAGGTGGTTACCACGAAATCCCGGCCCAAATTGGCGTTGAGCAGATGGTAGTCCTGCTTGTTAGCACCCACAACGGCGTTCACTGTCTGCCTCACCGCGAAATCGGCGTACAGAGGCACCTGGAGACCAACGGGACCAGCAAAGCCTACGGGCGCCCCCGTAACTCGCCCAATAGTCTCGGCATCGGCCAGTTCAAGCACCTGGCACTTCAGGAGCTTGCGCAGTTTGATTTCATTGAGGTTGTGATCGCCCCGCACCAGAGCGGCTACAGGCTTTCCATCAGCCAGGTATATCAGGGTTTTGATGCAGTCCTTTGGTTCTCTGTTCAAGAACGCGCAGAGCTGGTTGATGGTACTGATCTTCGGCGTTGCCACTTCTTCAAGGGGCTGGAGATCATCTTGTGGAGCTTCTCCCGGTTGGTCAACACCCTCGGCCCGTTCCACATTGGCTGCATATCCGCAGTCCGGGCAGAAGAGGACGAAGTCTTCTCCCGCCTCAGCGAGGACCATGAATTCGTGGGTGACGTCGCCACCGATGGCGCCGGAATCGGCTTCCACAGGATGAACTTCAAGGCCGCACCGTTTGAAGATCCGTTCGTAGGCATGGTAAGCAGCCCAGTAGCTGGCATCCAGCCCTTCTTCGTCCTTGTCAAAGGAGTACATATCCTTCATGATGAACTCGCGGCCGCGCATAAGCCCGAAACGGGGCCTGATCTCATCTCGATACTTATTCTGGATTTGATACAGGCGCAGAGGCAGCTGCCTGTAGGAACGCACCTCGGAGCGGACCAGGGCCGTGATCAGTTCTTCGTGGGTGGGGCCCAAACAGAACTGGCGCCCGTTCCGGTCCTGCAGCCTGAACATCTCAGCGCCGTAATCACCCCAGCGTCCCGACTCCTGCCACAGCTCCGCCGGCTGAACGATGGGCATGAGCACTTCTTGGCCCATTATGGCGTTCATCTCTTCCCGAATGATCTGTTCAACTTTCCGGATTACCCGCAGCCCCAGAGGGAGAAAGGTGTACATCCCAGAGGCGGACCTTCTCATAAAGCCGGCCCGGAGCATCAGCTGATGGCTGACCAGTTCAGCCTCTGCAGGCGTCTCACGTAGTGTTGGCGCGTAAAGCTGCGACATGAGCATGTTCTATCCCCTATCCTTTTCCAGCAGTCTATTTGCTTCCGCAACGAGGGCGTCCACAAGTTCCTCTTCCGGCACCCGCCGGACAATCTCGCCGCGGCGGAAGATCATCCCGACGCCCTTGCCGCCGCAGATACCCAGATCAGCGTGGCTGCCCTCGCCGGGCCCGTTGACCACGCAGCCCATGATGGCGATGGTGATCGGAAGCGGGAAGTCACCTAAACGGTTCTCCACTTCCTGCGCTATTCCTTCCAGATCGATTTCCGTTCTTCCACAGGTTGGACAGGATATGAAGACCGGCCCGCGCCGGCGCAGGTCCATGGCGGAAAGGATGGCCCATCCTACCTTTACTTCTTCCACAGGATCCGCCGTGAGCGACACCCTCAGCGTGTCACCGATGCCTCTGGATAACAGGGCTCCCAGTCCCGCTGCAGACTTGATGGTACCAAACCACTTCGTACCCGCTTCGGTGATGCCCACATGGAGAGGGTAAGGTACCCTGCGGCTGAGTTCTTCGTACGCTTGGATCGTAAGGTCTATGTCCGTTGCCTTCACGGAGATGACGATGTCGTAAAACCCTAGCCTTTCGAAGATGGCCACATGTTCAAGGGCGCTTTCCACCATGGCCGTGGCCGTACGCCCGTGGCGCTCAAGCAGATGTCTGGGAACCGAACCAGAGTTCACGCCGATGCGGATCGGTACCCGCCGCTCCTCTGCAGCGCGGACCACTTCCCTTACTTTTCGTTCGTCGCCGATGTTCCCCGGGTTGAGGCGGAGCTTATGGATCCCTGCTTCAAGAGCCTTCAGAGCCAACCGATAGTCAAAGTGGATATCGGCCACAAGGGGAACGGGGCTCTTCTTGACCAGGGTGAAAAGGGCCTCGGCCGCTGCCTGATCAGGCACCGCCACCCTGACGATATCACACCCAGCCTCGCTCAGGGCCCCGATCTGCGCCAACGTGGCCGCCGCATCACGCGTGTCCGTGTTGGCCATGGACTGCACCGTGATGGGGGCGCCGCCACCGATGGGAACACTGCCAACCATGACCTGCCTAGTCTTTTCCCGCATAGTCACCACTCCATCACGAAAACAAGCTGAAACGAGCTAGATCTTTGAACGTGGCAAAGAGCATAAGCATGATCAGCAGTGCCAAGCCGATGAACTGGGCGATACCCCTGGTTTCTGGTGCTAAGGGCTTCCCGCGCAGCGCTTCGAGGATGAGGATCAGCAGCCAGCCGCCGTCCAGGATAGGCACGGGAAGGAGGTTGAGCAGCCCGAGGTTGATGTTAAGCACAATCGCCAGCAGGAGGAGCTGCCATATCCCGGAACGGGCCGTTTCCCCCACCATCTGGGCAATCCCGATCGGCCCGCGGATATCTGCCTGCTGCTTTCCGGTGATGATACTGCCGATGTCCTTAACCAGCTGCACTGCCAGGCGCCAGGTTTGGACCACCGCCGCCCGTACGCTGGTCAAGAAGGGGTAGCGGGGTTTGGCATCCCCGATGCCGATGCCCAGGCGCCCCTGACCGCTGACCTCCGCGGGAACGGCCCGAAGGGTTACGAGGCTATCCTGCCGGCGTACAACGATCTCCAATTCCTGCCCGGCAGCAGCCTGGATCAGCGCCACTATCTGATCCGCTTCATCAACAACCTGGCCGTCGATGCTGACAAAGATGTCCCCCGGCAGCAGCCCGGCGATCTCCGCCGGCGAACCAGGTTCCACATTGGTGATCATCGGCGGGACGATCACGAACATGAAATAGAGGACGAATAAACAAGCAGCAAAGACGAAGTTCATGAGGGGCCCGGCTGCGATGGTGCCCAGACGCAGAGGCAGGCTCTTGCTCTGGAAGCTCCCCGGGTCATCGTCGGGCACGCTCTCCTCCGGGTCTGCCGGCTCGTCCATGCCCGCCATCTTCACAAACCCGCCCAGGGGCACGATCCGCAGTGAATACTTGGTTCCCCGCCGGGTCGTACTGGCCAGAGCGGGACCAAAGCCTACAGAAAACTCATATACGCGGATCCCCGCAGCCTTGGCTACCAGGAAGTGGCCCAACTCGTGGACCAGTACTATGGTGCCAAAAACGACCACAAACGCGACTAAGGTGACCATATTCTCATCCTCTCCAGCCCATGCAGGTTCGTGCCTGATCACGGGCTTCGGCATCTATGGCTAGTATTTCCTCCAGCCCCGGGGAAGATTGCCCTGGGAACTGCTCCATCACGGAGCGCACGATTTCCGGTATCTGTGTGAAGCGGATGCGGCCCTGCAGGAATGCCTGGACCGCCTCTTCATTCGCGGCATTTAGGGCAATTGGCTTCGCACCGCCGCTCTGCCCCGCTTCGTAGGCCAGCCCTAGGCTGGGGAAACGTCCATGGTCCACCTGGGCAAAGGTCAGATGCCCCACGGCTGCCAGGTCCAGAGGAGTGACGCTGGATTCTCTCAGGTTGGGATAGGTCAGGGCGTACTGGATGGGCAGGCGCATATCCGTAGTGCCGAGCTGCGCCAAAAGGGACCCGTCCTTCTGCCTAACCAGGGAATGCACGATGCTTTCGGGGTGGATCACCACATGGATCTCTTCGTAGGGGAAGTCGAAAAGCCAGTGAGCCTCAATGACCTCAAAACCCTTGTTCATCAAGGTCGCGGAGTCGATGGTGATCTTGCCCCCCATCCGCCAGCTGGGATGGGCTAGGGCCTGCTCAACGGTAACACTGGAAAGGTCGCCGGTATAGGTCCTGAAAGGACCCCCGGAGGCGGTGAGGATGATCTCAGAGATCTGCTCGCGCCTCCCGGTGAACAGCTGCCAGAGGGCACTGTGTTCAGAGTCGATGGGCACAATCTGCTCCCGGTATTTCATGACCAGGTGCCCGCCGATCACCAGAGTCTCTTTGTTGGCCAGCGCCACCCGTTTTCCCGCCTGCAGCGCGGCCAGGGTGGGCATAAGGCCGGCAGCGCCCACCACCGCTGTCACCAGGAGATCGCAGCGCGGGTCGGTAACCATCTCCAGCACGGCCTTGGCGTCGCTGTACACGGGTATACCAAACTCTTCGGTCAGGCAATCGGCCTGCTCCGGGTCCAAGAGGCTGGCAAACCGGGGGCGGAACTCGGCGATCTGCTTCCGGAGCAGGTCGGCGTTCTTCCCTGCCGCCAAGCCGAGAACCTTAAACCCAGGAAGGCTTCGGATGACATCCAGCGTTTGGGTACCGATTGAACCCGTGGAACCGAGAATCACTACGTTAGGCATGACCAAACCCTTTCTTCAGCTGGAGGTGAACGATTGGCGCAGGTAAGCTTGGAAGAAAACGAGCAGCACGGGGCCTACCACCGCGCCCAAGGGGCCCCAAAAGCGAAAGCCGGCATAGACGCCCAGCAGTGCCGCCAAGGGGTGAAGGCCCAAGCGCTCACCCACGAGATGGGGTTCCCCCCACTGCCTTAAGAGTAATAGTACCAGATAACCCAGGCCCAATGCCAGGGCTGTTTTTGTGTTCCCCAAGAAAATCTGGATGATTGCTAAAACGAGGTAAATCAAACCCGGGCCCAGCACGGGGCAGAGATCGAAGAAGCCCACCAGAAAGCCGGACAAAAGCGGAAAGGGCAACTGCAGGAAAGAAAAAAAGAGCATGCTCACAGCGGTGGACAGCAGTACCAGCAGCAGCTGGATGCGCAGAAGGTGCCAAAGTGCCCCCGACGTGCGGTGGTAAAGCTGACGCATGCTGATGCCGCGCTGCTTGGGCAGCTGCTCTGTGGCAAGCTGGACCAACCTGCGCTTGTCACGCAGAAAAAAACAGGCGCTGAAGCAGGTCAGGGTCCAGATCAAAAAAAGATCTGGGATAGCCAAAGCCCAGCTCCACAGCAACTGCGGCAGTGAAAAAAGGCCAGAAAAGTCCCACTGCGCCGCAAAGGGGAACTGTTCGGCCAGCCCACGCACATGCCCCGCCAACTCGCTGCTCAATCTGCTCACAAGACCAAGGTCCAAGAGGCTCTGGAGCTCCTGCCACAGTTTGACCATAAACAAACCCACAAGCACCGGCAGGCCGAGGAAAGCCAGCGCCACCAGGCAGAATGACGAGGCCTGGCGCGGCCAGCCCCGGGACTCCAGCCAGCTGACGGGCACGTCCAACACCAAGGCCAAGGCCAAGCCGAGCAGGAACGGGGCCACATACGGAAACAGGAGCTTGAGCAAAAGCAGGGCTGCACAGAAGCCTGCGGCGGCCGTCAGCAGAGGCGGAAGCAAAACAGCACCCCGCTTCGGGGTCACGGGCCGCTAGGACAGGAAAGTCAGCATGGCATACAACACGGGAAAGACAAATGATAGGGAGTCAAAACGATCAAGGATGCCGCCGTGACCGGGAAGTATGGAACCGCTGTCCTTTACCGTCTTCTCGCGCTTCAAAGCCGACTCAGCAAGGTCTCCGAGCTGGCCGCAGGCCGAAAGCACAAGGGCGAACGCGGTCATCTGCAGGGCTGGTTCATTGAAGACCGCAGCCAAGATTAGACCCGCCAGTGCCCCGCCCAATAAACCAAATGCGGCTCCCTCCACAGACTTCTTTGGGCTGATCTGCGGGCAGAGCTTGTGCCGGCCGAATTTGAGCCCTCCGAAATAGGCACCGCTGTCCGTGGCCCAAGTGACCAAGATCCCGAACAGCGCCCAGGTGAGGCCGAACTGCTCGCGCACCAGAACAAAGAAACTGTAGAGCCCCGCCACATAAAAGACACCCAACAGGCTGGCAGCAGCGGCGAAGTTGCGCATGCCGCCGAAGGAGGCGCGCAGAAGGTAGTAGATCAACTGCAGGGCGAACCAAAGGAGCAGCTTCGTTCCATCTACCCCACTATATGTTACCGCCAAAAACGATAGTCCCGACAAGGCCAGAAAATCCAGGTACAGGCCGGCTGCACCCAAGGAAGCAAACTCCCACAGCCCAAGGACAACGATCAGAGCCACCAGCAGACGCCAGGCGGTCCCGCCCAGATAAAGGGCGCCCAGTAGGATGGGGATGCCGACAACTGCTGTCACGACGCGCTGTGCCAACATAGCTATTCCTTCTGCTCCTTTGCGGAAACCTGTCCAAAGCGGCGCTCCCGCTTAAGATAATCCTGGATGGCCTTCTCAAACTCTTCCTCATCGAAATCGGGCCACAGCACATCAGTGACATAGAGCTCACTGTAAGCTGCCTGCCAGAGCAGGAAGTTACTGAGGCGCTTCTCGCCTCCGGTGCGGATGATCAGATCAGGGTCAGGGCTCGGCCAAGTGAAAAGGTGCCTGGCAAGATGGTCCTGGGTAATCTCCTCGGGCGAGATCTCGCCGCGCAGCGCTTGAGCCGCCAGTTCTCTGACGGCTCTGGTAAGCTCAGCGCGCCCGCCGTAGTTGAAGGCCACATTGAGGGTCAAACGCCTGTTGTCGGCGGTGACCTCCTCTGCCTTGATCCAGATGGCCCGGATGTCCTCGGAAAGGCTTTCCCGATCACCCACCATGCGGACCCGCGCGCCTTCTCGCTTCAGTTCTTCGATCTCCTGCACGAAGGCTTTGTACATCAGGTCCAAGAGGAAGTCAACCTCTTCCTTTGGTCTGTTCCAGTTTTCGGTGCTGAAGGCGTACACGGTCAGGGTACCGATCCCGCGATTTGCGGCATAGCGCACTGCCCTCTTAAGGCCCTTGACTCCTTCTCTGTGCCCCAAATAGCGAGGCAGGGCCCTCCGCTTGGCCCAGCGTCCGTTGCCATCCATGATGATGGCCACATGTGCGGGAACACTACTCGCTTCTCTTTTCACGCGCCAGCCTCCTAGTTCACAGTCCAATCCTGAACGGCGCAGACCAGGCTGAGAGGCGGCCCGCTGCGCACGGCGATTACGAAGGCATCCTCACTGGAATCGGAGTCTGAAGCCGCTTCCCTCTGCTTGGGAGCGGCAGTCCAGACCACCTGAAAGGAGGTTCCTTCTTCCCTCAAGATCTCCTCTGCCCTTTCGAGGGGGTAGCCGATTAAGAACTCCCAATCTGAGATCTCTGGCTGCCTGCTCAAACCTCCATAATCTCCTTTTCTTTGGCTTTGAGAAGCTCATCGATCTGTTCAATGTAGCGGTCGGTCAGTTTCTGGATATCATCCTGAGCCCGGCGCAGATCGTCTTCGGAGATGTCGCCGTCTTTCTCCAGCTTCTTGGCGGTCTCGTTGAGATCGCGCCTGATGTTCCGCACGGCAACGCGGAAGTCTTCGGCATCCTTGCGCACCAGACGCACAAGATCCTTGCGGCGCTCCTCGGTCAGCGGCGGGATGGCGAGGCGGATCACCGTGCCATCATTGTTGGGCGTCAGGCCCAGATCAGAGGCAAGAATAGCCTTCTCAATATCCTTAATCGAGTTTTTGTCCCAAGGGGTGATCACCAAAAGCCTGGGTTCGGGTACGGTAACGCTGGCCATTTGATTGAGCGGTGTGGGGGTGCCGTAGTAGGAAACCACGATGCGGTCCAGCAGCGCTGGATTGGCGCGGCCCGTGCGCACGCTGGCAAAGGCTTTCTTGGTCCGGTTAATAACCTCTTCCATCCTGGCTTTTCCGTCGTCCAAAATCTCACCAATCATCTCATTCGCCTCCTACGTATGTACCTATTCTTATACCGCTTACAGCCTTGGCGATGCTGCCAGGCTCGTCGAAGTTAAAGACGATGATGGGGATGCCGTTGTCCATGCACAGAGAAGTGGCCGTAGTGTCCATCACTCCGAGACCGCGGTTGATTACATCGAGATAGCTGATGCTCTCAAAACGGGTGGCCTGGGGATCGATGCGCGGATCGGCGCTGTAGACACCGTCTACTCCCCTTTTGGCCATGAGGATCACTTCCGCTTCTATCTCCAAAGCCCGCAGGGCTGCCGTGGTGTCAGTTGAGAAGTAGGGGTTACCCGTACCCGAAGCAAAGATGACCACCCGGCCCTTTTCCAAGTGGCGTATGGCACGCCGCCTGATATAGGGTTCGGCAATCTGCCGCATCTCGATGGCCGTCTGAACCCTGGTCTGCACTCCCCGTTTCTCCAGGGCGTCCTGCAGGGCAAGGGCGTTGATCACTGTAGCCAGCATGCCCATGTAGTCGGCTGTGCTGCGATCCATACCCTTTGCGCTGCCAGAAGCGCCGCGCCAGAAGTTCCCGCCTCCAACGACCACGGCTATCTCCACGCCCAAATTCAATACACTGCTTATCTCCTGGGCGATATAACCGACCACCCCGGCATCTATGCCGAAACCTCCGCCACCCAAGGCCTCTCCACTCAACTTCAGTACCACTCGCCGATATTTAGGCGTTAACATGGACACCACCCCTTATTAATTCTGCCAAAAGCAAAAGATCCCTCCAGCAAAAAAGGAGAACACCAACGGTGTCCTCCTACTGCCCTGCCTGGGCCATTACTTCTGCGGCGAAGTCATCTTGACGTTTCTCCAATCCTTCACCACGCTCATACCTTACGAAACGTCTGACCGAAATCTTCTCGCCTGTCTTCGCAATCTTGGCATTGAGAAGCTCACCAACGGTCATATCCGGATCCTTGACGAAGGGCTGTTCCAGGAGGCAGACCTCTTGAAAGAACTTTTCCAAGCGCCCTTCCACGATCTTGTCGACGATGCGTTCTGGTTTGCCTTCGTTCAGCGCCATGGCTCTGTAGATGGCACGCTCATGCTCCAGAACCGACTCGGGGATTTCCTCTCTGGAAACGTACTGCGGTTTGCTGGCCGCAATCTGCATGGCGATGTCTTTGGTCAGTTGAGCAAACTCTTCGGTCTTGGCCACAAAGTCGGTTTCGCAGTTGACTTCCACCAGGACCCCGATGCGTCCGCCCATGTGTATGTAAGAAGCGACCAAACCTTCCGCTGCGATGCGTCCTGCTTTCTTGGCTGCGGCAGCCAGGCCCTTTTCACGCAGGTAGTCTACTGCAGCATCCATATCGCCGTTGGTTTCAATCAGGGCCTTTTTGCAGTCCATCATGCCCGCTCCGGTCTTTTCGCGCAGCTCCTTGACCAGCGCTGCTGAAATTTCTGCCATTTTTACCCTCCTTCTCGTGTTGATTGAAAAGAGGGGTGAGAGTCACCCTCCCACCCTCTTGGCTTGCGCTATTCTTCCTCGTCGTACAGATCGGCGTCGTCTTCGTCACTGGGGACAGGCTCCGCTTTCCTTGGTGCCTGTTCAGCTTGAGCTTCAGCGAAGCTGGCGCCTTCTTTAGCCTCCACAACCGCACTAGCGATCGTGGATGTGAGAAGCTTCACAGCCCGGATGGCGTCGTCGTTGCCAGGGATTACATAGTCAACCTCATCGGGATCGCAGTTAGTATCTACAATCGCCACGATGGGAATACCCAGCTTGCGAGCCTCAGCCACGGCGATGCGTTCCTTGCGGGGATCGACAACAAACACTGCGCCCGGTAGGGTCTTCATGTTCCTGATGCCGCCCAGGAAACGCGCCAGCCGCTCTTTCTCCTTGCGAAGCTGGATGACTTCCTTCTTCGGCAGGACATCGAACAGGCCATCTGTTTCCATCTTCTCGATCTGTTCCAGGCGTGCAATCCGCGAGGAAATGGTTTTGAAGTTGGTCAGCATGCCGCCCAGCCAGCGCTGGTTGACGTAGAACATGCCGCACCGTTCAGCCTCGTCACGGATGGTTTCTTGAGCCTGCTTCTTCGTACCGACGAAGAGGACTGACTTACCCGAACCTACGGTCTCCCGGATGAAGTTGTAAGCTTCCTCCACCTTCCTGACAGTCTTCTGCAGGTCGATGATGTAGATCCCGTTTCTCTCGGTGAAGATGTACTGCTTCATCTTGGGATTCCATCTGCGGGTCTGATGACCGAAGTGAACGCCGGCCTCTAACAGCTGCTTCATGGTAATAACGGCCAATTCGCCCACCTCCTTCCTTTGTTTTTTCCTCCGCCTTTCTCACCTAGGGACAGGACCTAGCGGCACCCCTGCCTCCTATCAAAGGGCGTGTGTATTCACACCACTTGCTAATATAGCATAGTCAGCCGTTTTCAGCAAGTGGTTCGCCTTCTTTATTTAACTCCAGGATCAGCTCCACTTCACCAAGCCCCAAACCCAGTTTCTTGGCGATGTCTGCGACATCCAGTCCCTGAGCAACTAGTTCCAGAACCGCTAGGACTTTCGGCGACTTCTGGGGTTCCGGCATGTAGCTGCTTAAGATCTGCTTCTGCAGCTCCAACAGGGCCTGATGCTGCTGTTCGATCTCTGCCAGGATCTCCTGCTGCCTCTTCTCGAGCTGTTCGATGGCCTCATCGATCATCATCTCCAGCATGGCATAGTCGTTCTGCGGACGCGTGAAAAGGCCGGGACGGAACAAGAAGAGCGCAAGTACCGCCACGGCGATACCCAGTGTGAACACGAGGAAATACTCCACGCGACCCGCCTCCTAGGCCCGCAAGTCGATATGCCTTCTACCTTTTGGATCCTGTTTGCCCTGCTCTTTCTCCTGCTCCTGCTGTCGCCTTTTCCTCTGCTCATCCTTGCGGTCACGGACGCGATCTGTTTCTCTGTTCAACTCGACGCGGCGTTCCCGGGCCGCAAACTCCTGACTCACCTGGGGAGCCAAGCGGCCTGCGGCACCTGTAGGATCACCTTCCCGGTTCACCTTGGGCACTTGATCAGACCGGGAAACCAGAACCTGGAAGTCGGGAAACCTGATAGACATGTCAGTCCCCTCCCTGCTCAGCTGAGCTTGCTTCTCAAGGTCATGATGGCCTTAGTGTGGATCTGTGAGACCCGCGACTCCGACACCTGCAGCACATGGCCGATTTCCTTCAGCGTCAGATCCTCATGGTAGTACAGAGCCAGCACCAACTGTTCTCTTTCCGACAGCTGCTCGATGGCGGCCGCAAGTTCTGCAACGCTTTCTTTCTCTATCACCCGCTGGTCGGGGAGCAGGCCCTGATCGACCACCAGGTCCAAGACCTTCAAATCTTCTCCGCCCTGCTCGCCTGCTGCCGCGTCATCGAGGGAAAAAAGGTTGGCTCCTTTCAGCTCAGACAGCAGCGCGAAGTAATCATCAAGGGTAAGCCCCAGGGCCGTGGCTATCTCTTCATTCGTGGGCGTGCGGCCCAGGTCATTTGTCAGTTCATAAATCTGGCTCTCCACCAGGCGCGCCTTTGCCCGCGTGCTTCTCGGCACCCAATCAAGCGAGCGCAGGCCGTCGATGATCGCTCCCCGAATTCGCGTGGTCGCGTAAGTCTCAAACTTTATGTTTCGCTCTGCATCGTACTTTTCCAGAGCATCCAAGAGACCAAAAAAGCCGAAACTCTCCAGGTCGCCCACGTCGACGCTGCTGGGCAGGTTCATAGCCAGACGGCCAGCCACGTACTTCACCAACGGTATGTACTGCTCGATGAGCTTTTCCCGCGCTTGGGAATCGTTCGCTTTCTTGTACCTGCGCCACAATTCCTCAAGGCGCTTCTCCTCCTGCACAGACACACACTTCACCCCTGGGGACCGAATTAGGTGATATCCTCCCGGGAAATGTCCGCCAGTTCGATCTGGCGTTTAAAGACAAACTGGATGATTGTCTTGCGCATGCGTTCGGGTATGTTCAAAAAAGAACAACCGTAATCCTGCCCGTTGTCGTCCGGCACCATCCTCACCACGAAAGCCCGTGTTGCGAGCTGCTCTCCTCCTAACCGGAAAGAGATGCGCAGCTCATCGTCGATCTGGAAGGGATGGCTGCTGCGGAGAAGAAAACCGCCCCCGCTCAAGTTCAGGATGACTCCTGCTTGAGCCGGCAGTTCCTCTCCACCTTCCTGTATGGGAACGACGACCGCGTCGATAAAAACCGGAACCCTCACGAACATGCGCTCCTGAGTCTTCTGCCAGCTCCCCAAGAGCCGCAGCTGCAGCAGGGGGAGGGTTGTCCTGAAGCGCTTTTCAACGATGGCTTGGTTGCTGAAGCGCCCTTCCTGCCCCGGGCCCCGCAGCTTGATCTCGATCCTGAGCTCGGTGCCGATGCGGATGGGGACAATCGCCCCCCGCTCCAGTGGGGCTCCAACAACAAGGAGATCGTCGTAGGCGTCTTCCACTCTGGTGCGGTAGACTTGAGGACCTCCGGGACTGCCCAGATGCAGCTCGACAAGTTGGTTCGGTACGATCCGCATACGGTTCCCTCTCTAGACGTGCAGAAACCCGGATACTCTTGCAAAAAAGCCTCTGATACCCGGTGAGCGGTTGGGAATATCTTCGCCAGCTAATACCCCGGCGATTCTCTTGATGGAACGGCTGGACATAGACGAGGGGAATGACAAAAGAACGGGCTGCTGTTGGGACACGGCCCGCGGAATGTGCTGTTCGGCAAGGACATAACCCAGGTAATCCACTTCCCACTGCACGAACTCCCGCAGCACTGAGTTGAGCCTTTCTGCAACCATCTCTGCCTCTGCTGGGCTCTTGGCCATGTTGACCACCAGTTTCGCCTTGGCCTGCGGGGCCCGCTGGTGGACGATCTTGAGCAGCCCATAGGCATCGGTTATGGCCGTGGGCTCGGGCGTAGTTACTACCAGCACATCGGTGGCGGCCAGGACGAAGCTGATCACCGAGCGGTGTACTCCTGCACCAGTGTCCAATATGACAAAGTCAAACTCCTCATTCAGCTGTTCAAAAGAGGCCACGAAGGCTTCCAGGCGCCACCCGCTGAGGTTGGCGAGTTCTGTGATGCCAGAACCGCCGGAGATGATCTTCAAACCCAAGGGCCCGTCGACGATGATTTCCCGCAGGGTCTTTTCGCCCTGCATCACATGGCCCAAGTTATACTTTGGTGAAATACCCAAGACTATGTCCACATTTGCCAAGCCCAAATCAACGTCGATCAGCACTACCCTTTGGTTGAGCTGGCACAAGGCTAGTGCTAAATTGACGGCAATATTCGTTTTCCCAACCCCGCCTTTTCCACTGGTCACAGCGATGATTCGAGAGCTGGGTTCCTGCTTTGCAACCAGTCTTCTCAACTCTGCTGCTTGATCTCTCATCCTTACGCGTCCCCCAGAATAAGTTGGGCAATTCGCTGACCATCCGCCACCTCGATATCCTCTGGTACCCCCTGCCCAGTGGTGACGAAGGCAATTGGCACGCGCGCCCGTTCACATGTGTGGAGCAGCACCCCATACGCGCTTGTCTCGTCCAGCTTGGTTACGATAACGCGGTTTATGGGCAGCTGCCCGAAGACGGAAATGATCTCATCTACATCCCGCGGCTTGGTGGTAGCGCTGATTACCAGGTGGATCTCAGCCTCTACTCCCTCAAAGAAGTTTCTCAGTTCGGCCATGTGCAGCTGGTTGTTCTGGCTGCGCCCAGCGGTATCGATCAGGATCAGATCCTTATCCTGGAGCTTGCGCAGGGCCTCCTTCAGTTCCTTGGGGCTGTAGGCAACCTGCACGGGCAGCCCGATGATCTCCGCATAGGTTTTCAGCTGCTCAACTGCCGCGATGCGGTACGTGTCCAAAGTGATCAATCCCACCTTGCGGCCGGCCACCAAGGAAAAGTTGGCTGCCAGCTTGGCGATGGTGGTCGTCTTGCCCACCCCGGTTGGCCCGATCAAGGCCACCACATGCTGCTTACCGTTGAACTCCCAAGGCTCGCAGGATTTGATGCGGCCTGCCGCTGCCTTGTTCAGCCCTTCCCAGAGTCTTGCTTCGTTGTTCCACTCCTCTTTGGGCAGTTTGCTGAGGACTTCTTTAATCAAGTTGACCGCCAGGTCCCGAGGGATGTCCACCCGGATCAGGCGGCTGTACACTTTCAACATCGCCTCAGACCAGGCTGGATCGGGACGGGTATCAGCCGTTGGCGGTCTGGAAGGCTCCACAGTCTGCCTCTGGACCCCTGCTCGGGTGCTTGCGTTGGCGCTGTTCACGCCGTCTCGGTCGTTTCTGCGGCTGCTGCTGCTTATGTTGGGGTCGAAGGCACCAACCACCTCGTAGCGTCGAGGCCCGAAACGGCCCCAAAGCCATGGCTTCTTCTGCGCCGTGTGCAGGATCACCGCATCGCGCCCAAACTCCTGACGCATGTTGTCCACTGCTTCTTGTATCGTCTTTCCTGTAAATTTCTTAACTCGCATGCTTCCACATCACCGTCCCCACCGCGTTCACCTGAACATCTGGGCTGATTTCGTTGTACGAGAGTACAACCAACCTCGGAAGGGCCCTTTCGGTCAGCCTCTTAAGAGCCATCCGGATCTGCGGTGAAACAACAATTACCGGATAGGGCAAAACGTGTTCCTCCAAGGCTTGTCCCAGCACGCCGAACAGCTGCTGGAGGACTCGTGGATCCAAAGCAACCGTGAGACCGCGATCAGTATGTTGAAGAGCATCTGCGATCACTTCTTCCCATTCAGGGCTCAAGGTCAAAACGGTGAGCACACCGTTTTCCTGGTAGATTTGGGAGATCTGTCTGCCTAGTGCCTCGCGCACATACTCAGTTAGGTAGTCCACATCTCTGGTGACCGGCGCCATATCGGCCAAGGTTTCCAAGATGGTTACGAGATTGCGGATGGGTACCCCTTCCCGAAGGAGGTTCTGCAGCACCTTCTGAACCTCCCCAACTGTTAGAAGTTCCGGAACAAGTTCGTCGACAACCGCCGAATAGCTTTCCCGGGCGCTGTCCAGCAGGGCCTTCACTTCCTGGCGGCCCAGGAGTTCATGGGCGTGTGTACGGATGATCTCTGTGAGGTGAGTGGCAAGAACAGCGGGTGGGTCAACAACCGTGTAGCCCGCATACTCTGCGCGCTCCCGCGCCGCGGCATCCACCCAGAGAGCCTTAAGTCCGAAAGCCGGTTCAGTGGTGGGGATGCCGGTGATCTGCTCCGTGACCCCTCCGGCGTCCATTGCCAAGTAGTGGTTTACCATAAGTTCTCCGCGTCCTACCTGGATCCCTTTAATCTTGACTACATACTCATCGGGGTTTAGCTGGAGATTGTCTCTGATGCGGATCACCGGCACCAAAACGCCCAGCTCAATGGCGCACTGCCGCCTGATCATACTGATCCGATCGAGCAGATCTCCACCCTGAGACTCATCGACCAGGGGGATCAGGCTGTAGCCGATCTCCATCTCAATGGGATCAACCTGCAGTAGAGAGGCAACGCTTTCGGGCTTGCGGGCCTCTTCCAGCCGCTGCTGTTCGGCGACGGTCTCTTCCTCGATCTCCTGCCCCTTTTCGGCTCGCCGCACAGCAAAGGCCAGACCACCAAGGGAAGCCCCCAGGGCAATAAACGGCAGTTTGGGCAGTCCTCCAAAGAGCCCGAAGGCTGCCACTGCTACTCCGGCCGTCACCAGTACACGGTATTGGGAAAAGAGCTGGCGGGTGAAATCTGCACCCAGGTTGTTCTCAGAGGCGCCGCGAGTGACCACAATACCGGTAGCCGTTGAGATCAGAAGCGCCGGGATCTGGCTCACCAGCCCGTCACCAACGGTCAAGAGCGCATAACGGCTCAGGGCACCGGTAAGGTCCATGCCTTTCTGGAACATGCCGATGGCCAGGCCGCCCAGCAGGTCGATAACCAAGATGATGATGCCGGCTATGGCATCGCCCTTCACAAACTTGGCGGCGCCGTCCATGGCTCCGTAGAAATCTGCCTCCCGCGCGATAAGCTGCCGGCGCTGCCGCGCTTCACTCTCTGAAATCAAGCCGGCGTTCAGATCGGCATCAATACTCATCTGCTTTCCCGGCATTGCGTCGAGGGTGAAGCGGGCTGCCACCTCTGCCACACGTTCTGAACCCTTGGTGATAACGATGAACTGGACTACCACCAGGATCAAGAAGATTACAAATCCCACGACATAGTTGCCGCCAACCACGAAGTCTCCGAAGGCGATGATGATCCGCCCGGGATTACCCGTGAGCAGGATCAACCTCGTGGAGGACACACTCAAGGCCAACCGAAACAGGGTGGTGATCAAGAGCAGCGACGGGAAGATGGAAATCTCCAGTGCGCCTTTGATGTTCATGGCAAGGAGCAGGATCAAAAGGGACAGGCTGATGTTGATCGCCAACAGCAGATCGAGGAGGAACGGAGGCAGTGGCAGGACCATCATGACCACCACGAGTACTACGGCCAAAACAACAACCAGGTCGCTTATGGGACCCATCCGCTGAGTAAAGGTAACTCCCGCTCGGGGCATGTTCACCATCCTTCCCGCTTAAAGTATCAGATCGTCTTCCTGCGCAGCCTGTAAACGAAAGCTAACACTTCGGCTACCGCAGGATAAAGATGTGCTGGTATCTCTTCCCCGATTTCTGTCGTGTCGTAAAGAGCTCGGGCCAGTTCGGGGTTCTGCACAGTAGAAATTCGATGTTTAGCAGCTTCTTCCTTGATCCTCTGAGCGATAAGGCCCTTGCCTTTGGCTACCACTCTTGGAGCATTCATCTCGCCCGGGGTGTACTTGATCGCTATGGCATAGTGCGTCGGGTTGGTGACGATCACGTCGGCCGTGGGGATGGCCTGCATCATGCGCTGCGCCGCCATCTGACGCTGGCGCTGGCGGATCCGGGAACGGATCTGGGGATCGCCTTCCAGCTGCTTATACTCTTCTTTGATTTCTTCCTTCGACATACGGATGCTGCTCTCAAACTCACGCCGCTGCCACCAGTAGTCCGCAGCCGCCAGCACCAAGAGGAAGAGCCCCACCTGCATCCCCATGCGGTAGATGCTGTCCACGATCTGGCTGACGCCCTGCTCTAGCTCAAACAGACTGGCCTGGGACAGCCACTGCAGATTCGCGTCGATCTGATTGTAGACTAAATATCCCACTAGAGCAACCTTGGCCGCAGATTTGAGGAACTCCACTAAGGCTCGCTTAGAAAAAATGCGGCGGAAACCCTCAAGGGGGTTGATGCGGGAGAATTTGGGCTGCAGCACTTCGGTTGTGACCATAAAGCCAACCTGCACAACCTGACTCAACAGCGAAACCACCCACAAACCAAGCAGGATCGGTGCGATTACCAATCCCAATTTGAGCAGGGCAACAAGGAATAAGCTGTGCAAGCCCGGAAAGTCCCCCTGCCATCCAGGCAAGTGGCCTAAGAAATGGCGGACCAGTTCGACGAGGTTTTCTTTGACAAAAGGGGCCAGGACCCGGAGCAGGAGGAAACCGGCAAGAACCAGCAAGGCTGTGGGCACTTCCGCACTCTTGGCCACCTGGCCCTTCTTGCGCGCTTCCTCACGGCGCCGCGGCGTTGCGGGCTCGGTCTTTTCCCCGGCAAACAGCTGCAGGTTAAAGCGAAACTCGGCCACTTAACTCCCCCCCAGAGCCAGCAGCTCATGAAGGTAACGGAAGAGTAGCCCGTCAGGTGTGAAAAGCTGGGTGATGATGTGCACCACCGCCGGTATGGACAGCAGCACGATCGCCAATCCCACCATGATCTTGATGGGAAAGCCGAGTACAAAGACGTTGATCTGGGGCACTGCCCGGATGACGATCCCCAGGCCGATATCGGCGAGGAGGATGGTTGCCATAGCCGGCAGGGCGATCCTCAACCCGATGACAAACATCTGGGCCGTGAGGCTGGCAAAGAGCTCGAAACTTGGTTCCAACCGCAACCCGCTACCAAAGGGAATCACCTCAAAAGACCTCTGCACGGCCTGGATCACCCAGAGATGGGCGTCCATCCCAAGGAAAATCAGGACTGCCAGCACATGGTAGAACTGAGAAAAGACGGGTACCTGCCCGCCGAGGGAAGGGTCAAATACTGAGGCCATGGAAAAACCCAGAGGCACATCAACGAAATGCCCCGCGAAGGTGACGATGGAAAAGATCATGATCACGATAAATGCCATAAGCAGGCCGACGGCCACTTCATGGAGGGTCAGAACAGCAAGAACCGACCAGGAGGTAACGTCCCACTGGGCGTCAAGCTGTGGCAAAACAGTGAGGGCGCAGAGCGCGGAAAAGCCCAGCCTGACCAGGATGGGCACGTTCCTCATGTTGAACAAAGGCGTGGCCGCGAAAAAGGTGGCCAGCCGTATAGAACACAGGGAGAAGCGGACGAAGTCTGTGATGGATATCAACGCCGCGACCTCCCCTACCTAACAAATGAGGGCAGCTCGCTCAGGAGCCTTTCGGCAAAATCCACCAAACGCCTGATCATCCAAGGCCCGAAAATGACCAGGGACACCAGTACAGCCACGATCTTGGGGATGAAGGTGAGAGTCTGCTCCTGGATCTGGGTAGTGGCCTGAAAAATGCTCACCACAAGACCGACCAGCATGCCGATGCCTAGGGCAGGGCCTGCCACCAGCAGGATGGTCAAAACCGCTTCTCTGGCAATAGTCATAACGGTTTGATCGGTCATGGAACCACCTCTTACATGAAGCTGGCAAGCAGTGAACGCACGATCAGGTGCCAGCCATCCACCAGTACGAAAAGCAGCAGCTTAAACGGGAGCGAGATCATGATCGGCGGCAGCATCATCATCCCCATCCCCATAAGCGTGGAGGCAACTACCATGTCGATCACGAGGAAAGGAATGAAGATCACGAAACCGAGTTGAAAGGCGGTTTTCAACTCAGAAATGACAAAGGCAGGGATCAGGGTCAGGGTGTCCACATCATCGGGCGTCTGCGGTCTTTCCTGCCCACGCAGGGCGATGAACATCTCTAGGTCCTTTTCCCTGGTATTGCGCAGCATGAAGTCTCGCAGCGGCTGAAGGCCTCCCGTCCACATGTCTTCCAGCGACAGCTCTCCGTTGAGATAGGGCAGCAGGGCATCGGTGTACACTGCCCCGAAGGTGGGCGCCATCACAAAAGCGGTCAAAAACAAAGCAAGCCCGATCAGGACCTGATTGGGCGGGACCTGGTTCGTGCCCAGCGCGTTGCGGATAAGAGATAGGACGATAACTGTGCGCGTGAACGACGTTAGCAGTACAAGGATGGCAGGTGCCAGGGTGAGGATGGTAAGAAGAAGGAGCACCTGCAGGGTGACGGCCACGTCCCCCGGACTCTCGGCGATTCCCAGTCCAATATCAACGCTGGGAAAGGGAATGGTGGTCTGCAAAAAGCCCATTTATTCGGGGACCTCCTCATGGTCTGTTTGCGGCTGCTGCTCCCCAAGCACCGTGATGCTCTGCGCAGTTACGCCGAGCAGGAGCTGCTTGTCCCCCCACTCCACAAGGTAAAGAGCGCGGTTTGTGCCCAAGGAGAGGACTTCTTTTATGCGCAGATTCTGCCCACCCACTTGCCTTCTCCCATACCAGCGTGCCGCCAGAATGGTAAGGGGCAGGACTATTGCCAAAGCCACAACGACCCTAACCAGCCCCCAGATCATCTCCAGATCCATGGCAGGTCACTCCCGCAGCCGCTGTGCCTTGGGCAGTATTTCCAGGATCCGGACACCAAAGTTGTCATCGAGGACGACGACTTCTCCGCGAGCTACCCTGCTGTCGTTAACATAGACATCGACGGGTTCTCCCGCCAGGCTCTCCAGCTCGATCACGGACTGAGGTTTCAGCTCCAGGATCTCCTGGAGGGTCATGGTGGTGCGCCCGAGCTCTACGGTAATCGTCAGTTCTATGTCTTCCAGAAGGTGCAGACCCTGTTCTTTGTCCAGCTGTGAAAGCTCTCCGATCGGGGTAAACACGGCCCTGCTTACGGCCACCTCTTCACCCTTCACAAGAGAGCTGCTGCCTTTGGTCTTTGCCATGGGATCACCCCTTCTCTAGGTCACTGGATGATCAAGTCGATGAAGAACACATCCGTGACCTCGCCTTTGGCGACCACCGCGTTCGTGGCGTGGAGGATATCAAGCCGCAGTGACTCCATGCCAGCTTGGGTGCTCAGTTCTTCGGCAGTCTTGGACCGGATGATGGTGATCACTGAATCGCGGATCTGGGGCTTCCTTTTCTCCAGTTCTTCGACGACTTTCTTGTTTTCCGCTTCCAGCACAACCTGGGTGCGGATGTAGCGGCGCTGATTGGGTGATGACAGGAGGTTGAGCGTGAACTCTCCCAACTCGAACGTAGGGCCGAGTTCTTTAGAGGCAGCTTTTGCTTCTTCGCTCTGAGGCGCCTGAGCCGTATTGCCGCGGAAGATCAAGTATGTGGTAAAGGCACTTCCCACCGTGGCCAGGATCACCAAGGCAACGGCAACGATTAGCAGTTTTAGATCGACTTCCACTTTCTTGGCCATGCTCAAGCCTCCTCTTAGTTCGGTTCAAAATCCCAGAGGTCGATGTTAAGGATCACAATGTCGACCCGGCGGTTCACAGCACGGTTCTCAGCTGTGTCATTGGGCCTGATGGGACGGTATTCCGCGTACCCGGCCGCAGACAGGCGGTCTGGGTCAAACCCCTGTTCTTCGATGAGGAACCGCACGACGTTGGTCGCTCGATGCACGCTCAGTTCCCAGTTCGACGGAAACCGCTCGGTCCGGATCGGCCAGTTGTCAGTGTGCCCTTCCACCCGCAGCGCGTTGGGCAGTTCTTTCAAAACGGGGGCGATCTTCCTAAGGGCTGTCATGGCTTCCGGTTTGAGTGTGGCTTCACCCAAGTCGAAGAAAACCTGCTCTGCAAAGCGAACGATAAGGCCGCGTTCCTGCAGCTCCAGCTGCACATCGGACAGGCCTTCGGCTTCCACCAGTTCCCTCAACTGCTCATAGACCGAAGTCAGCTGGCTCACACCTAAGTCAGAAAAGTCAAAGGGGGTGTCTCCCGGCCGATCCAAGGGTGCCTCACCAGGGGAGAAGATGCCCACATACTGCTGAAAAGCGGCCATTACAGACGAGAACTTTTCCACGTCCAGAGAAGAGAAAGTGAACAGCAGAACGAAAAAAGCCAGCAGGAGAGACATCATGTCGGAGTAAGTGGTAAGCCAAGAAGCCGCTGGTGGCGAGTCGTCTCTCTGCCTTTTACGCATTCACGGTCACCCCTTCGGTGGAGGCCCGTGCTTTACTGCGCTCCTTTTCGGCTGCTTCTCTTTCGCCAGGCGAGAGGAACGACTTCAGCTTTTCTTCTACAATCCTCGGGTTCTCCCCTGCCTGGATGGAAAGAATGCCTTCGATCATCACCTGCTTCATCAAAACCTCTTCATCGCTTTTCAGCTTCAGCTTTCCGGCAATGGGCAGGAAGATCAGGTTCGACGCAACGGCACCGTAGAGAGTGGTGATCAGCGCCACGGCCATGCCGATACCTACTTGGTCGGGGTCATCCAGCTGCCCAAGCATGGCGATGAGACCGATCAGAGTACCGATCATGCCGTACGCTGGCGACCAAGCACCCATCTGTTCGAAGATCCGCTGACCGATGCGGTGCCGCTCTTCGAGGAAATAGAGCTCGATCTCCATGATGTTCCGCACCAATTCTGCGTCTGTCCCGTCCACCACCAGCTGAATACCTTTTTGGAGAAATGGTTCATTGGTTGCTTGGGCTCTTTCTTCCAGGGCTAGCAGGCCTTCACGGCGAGAGACCTCGGCGAATTCAACGAGCGTCTCGATAATCTGCGCACTGTCGCTGCGCTTACGGGAAAACGCCACCCTGAGCAGAGGTAAGACGCTTAGCACCTCTTTCATGGAAAAGTTCACCATGACTGAAGCAAAGGTGCCACCGAAAACGATCAGAAGGCTGGACAAGCTCCAGTACATCCGGATGTCGCCTTCCAGGAAGATGGCGAATACCATCAAGCCCAGCCCCATCAGGAGGCCCAATATCGTTACCAAATCCATGTGCCTGCACCCCATTCTCTTCATGGACGGGTGGGGCTGCAGATGCAGCCCCGCCTACTTACGCCCACTTTACCGTTTCAGGTTTACCAGCTCCGCCAGTATCTCATCGGAGGTCGTGATGATCCGCGAGTTGGCCTGGAAGCCTCTCTGGGTGATGATCATCTCGGTGAATTCCTCGCCCAGGTCAACGTTGGACATTTCCAAGGCGCCCGGTGAAATGGTTCCATAGCCGGGTACTCCCGCCGAAGCGATCTGGGCTGTACCCGAGTTGGCACTCTCCACAAACATCGTGGATCCCGACCGCAGGAGGCCGCCCGGGTTCGCAAATTTCGCCAAAGCAATCTGGCCCAAAGGCCTGGTAAGACCGTTGGAGAAGCTGCCCACGATCACCCCATTTTGGTCTATGGCAAAGCTTTCAAGTGCACCGCTGGTGTAGCCATTCTGGCTCAGGAACTTGCCAGTGAAGGTATCAGCATACTGGGTGAACTGGGTGAAGTCCAGATCTATCTCCATTGCCTGTGAGTTCGCCGGGTTGAACGTGATCTGGCTGCCATTGACTTGTTTGATAATCCCATTCTCGTTGAACTTGATCGTCCCATTTTGCTGCAGAGTTTGAGTCTGGGTCAGGAGCAGGCTTCCTGAGTCCTGTGACACAATCACAGTCGAGCCCGCTTCCAGAGCGCCGACAAATTCGAACTGGTAACCAGCGTTGGGATTATTTCCAACGCGCCACTGGACACCGTCCTGGCTAACCGCAACAGTGCCATTGCCATTCTTGAGCTCCCAAAGATCATCGTTGTGCTCCACCGTGTACTCCTGGCCAGACACTATGTCGCCGGCTTCGCTGACCGGAATGCGGTTGCTCACGACCTGCCACTTGGCAGTCCATGCCCACGTGTTTTCGCCTTGATACGTCAGACCGATCTCAAGGGTGTGCTGACCTCCCCTTGAGTCATACACCTGGATCGTCCTTGGAACGTTCGTACCCGGTGTGGTACGAGAGTCAAGGTTCCCCCCGAAGTAGACCCGGTCGGTGGCTTTGGGGGTGATTGTCTCCATCGCGGAGATGTAAAGCGACTGCAGAGGTCCGTTTGGGTCGATGATGCCGTCTTGATCGGCTTTATAACCCAGTACCCTCTGCCCGTTAACAAGCGAAACCAAGTTGCCTTCTGTTCCATTGTCCAGACCAAAGATGCCAGCTCTGGTGTAGACGCGGTTCTCGCCTTCTCCCAGAACAAAGAACCCATCGCCTTCTATGGCGAGATCGGTTCCATAACCTGTTGTCTGAGTGTTGCCCTGTGTGTGCTTAACATCGATGGACCCGAGCTGCACGCCGAGACCGACCTGGAGCGGGTTGCTGCCGCCCCTTGCGTCGGTTGGTGCGGTCGCACCGCGGATCGTCTGGCTGAGCATCTCCTGGAAAGTAGCCCGCGAAGCCTTGTACCCCGCGGTGTTCACATTGGCAATGTTGTTGCCAATGACGTCCAAGCGCGTCTGGTGAACCTTCAGGCCAGATACGCCGGCGAACATTGCACGCAACATATATACTTGTCCTCCCTTCAACCCCACGTCAATCGTTCAGTGGGGGAGGGCTCCCCTGAGGGGTCCAGCCCTTTATGTGTTCTTTAGTTTCAGGTTATCACGGCGCTGTCGATCTGGGTAAACACGTTTTCTTTGAGGCTTTCCCCATCGATCGCGGTTATCACGGTGCGGTTGACCACACTAACCACCAAGGCCACATCGCCCAGGAGGATGAGTGTATCTCTCCCGCCTTTCTTCCTCGCTTTCTCAACAGCTTCTTCCAATGTGTTCAGCTGGTCATCAGTCAAACGGATGCCGCGAGACTCGAGGCGCTTGGCAGCATGGGCAGAAAACTTGAGCGCTGGCTGCTGAAGCTTGCTTTCCAGGACCTGAGCAAAAGACTCGGTGGGTTTTCCCGACGTTCTTCCCGGCTGCCTGGTCGTCTGCGGTTGCTGAACGGGCAATACGCGAGGGATCTTAAACTGCTGATCCATCCTTGGTTCCCTCCCTGATGGCCACCACTTCCGTGAAATCGTAGAGCTTGCCGCCTACAATGATCTCCGGCCAACCGTTGCGGAACTGCACTCCGGTCACTGTGCCGAACAGGCTCTCACCATCCTTGGTGAAGAGTTCCACTTCTCTGCCGATCATCTGCATGGCCTGGCCGAGAGCGGTAAGCTGCTGCTGGGCCATCATCATGTCACTGAGATTGGTGTTGAGATTCTGCATCTGCTCGAGACTGCTGAACTGGGCAAGCTGAGCGATGAACTCCTTGTCATCTACGGGGTTCACCGGGTCTTGGTGCTTGAGCTGTGTGATCAAAAGCTTGAGAAACTCGTCCTTACCCAGCCTGCTGGAGTCTTTTGCCTCGCCATTGCGCTGCCTGAGCAGATCGTCCACGCTGCCAACAGTGTTCACATACAACTATCTCACCTCCTCACACTCGAACATCCACTCTGTTCCAACTGGTACCGCTGGTGTACCGGCCGACCGTCCTGGATTCCGGCTGGGTCCGCATCTGTCCACCCCGGCCAGGGCTCCGACTTTGGTGCTGATCGCGTTGGGCTGCGCCCTCCTGACCAAGTCCGATGTCAATCATCACATCGGCCAGGACAGTTCCCCGCTCCTGAAGAGCTGAATAGAGCTGCGGAAGCTGTGCGGAAATCAGTTCCTGAACCCTTCTGTCCTGAACCATGAACTCCGCCACCATGATGCCTCGTTCCATGGACAGTTTGATGCGCATTTCGCCCAAATGCTCAGGCTTCAGTTCGATGCGCACTTCGGTTCGCTCTTCAGTGACAAGCGACTCCATGGTGCGAACGAGTTTGGAGACCAACTGCTCCGGCTGCCTCAGATCCAGAAAACTGCGCAGGGGAGCCGGCTTCTCCACAGTCTCTGCCGACTGCTCCTGAACTGCGGTAGGTTCGGCAGGCATCACGGGCTGTTCCGCCCTCCGGCCAGCCTCCTGAACTCTGCGCTCCACTGGAGCCTGCCCTTTGGACGGCTGAACCTGCTCTTTCTCCGAGGTTCGGCGCAGCTGCCCTTTTTCCGCGCTCACGGCTTCGTCGGCGAGTTCCGATTCCTTGAGATCCGGCGCAGCATCTGTGGCTGTGCTGAACTCAGGTTCGGCAGCATCGTGAACGGGTTCCCCCTCCATCGGTTCTGCCTTCGGAACGTCCTGCCTGTCCTTCTGCCCCGGGCTCTCAAGCCTAATATCAGGCGTTTCCGCAGATCCTCGCTTCGAGGAAGACTCAGGTGTCATCCTTGTGGTCTCTGGAGAGGAAAAGCGCTCCGAGTCCATTGCGTGGACGGGCTTCTCCAGTTCCACCTGCGGTTCTGCCTTTGCTTCTGGCCGTTCAGGCTGTCTAGCTCTGGTCCGCAGCGCTTCCCGGGGGACTGCTTCCGACTGGCCGCCCGAGGACGCCAGATCCACATTCGCTATCTCTGCATCCACCGCATTCTCAGCTGTCTGTGTCTGCGGTACTGCTTGCGGTTGTCGCTGGCTCCTTAGGTCAACAGGTTCAAGGGGAAGTTGAACTTCCGGCGGCAGTTCCTCAGAAGAAGCGTTGCCGAGGACGGCCCGTTCCTGGTCGATCTGCTGCTCAGGAGCTGCGTTTGGCACCCGGAAGAGCTGTTGGGCCGCCACGCCCATTTCCGCTTGGGGTTGTCCCAATGGAAAAACGTCGATCTCTCCACTGTCCTGTGTGAACACGGGATCCATCGCTAGGCGTGAACCGGGCAGAGTACCTACTCCTGCTGCGTTTGTCCGCTGAAGACCTGTTTCGTCGAGCCCTTCCTGCAGTTCACTGCCCCTAATAGGCAGGATCACTGGAAGGATAGTCATCACCGGCATGCCAATTCCGGATACCTCTGCTTCGGCATTTGGATCGGCATCGCTCTCTTCCTTGGCTTCCCCAGAGTCTTGAGCAGCTGGCCGTGTGCGGCTTGGTTCCTTGGGCATCCGCTGCGAGCCAAGCGCCTTTGCCAGCAGTTCTGCGAAGTCGATCTCTTCTTCGGGCAGCTGGCGCGAAGCAGGCTCGGCCTGGGATTGTGCGTCGACCAGCGGCACATTTGTCATCACTGTCAGTTCGATAATCTCACCTCCTTTCCCATGGAAATTCCAAGCTAATCACCGGAGCGGCCCAGCTGTTCGCTTAGGGCCGCTGCCAGGTTAGTTGGCAGGGCAATTAGGATCTGCGCAGCCTCATAGGAGTCCATCTGCAGGAGGACCTGGAGGATGAGCCCTCGATCGAGCTGCTGAAGTATTCTGGCAGCATCTGCCGGGTCCATCCCGCTGTAAATCTGCGCCAGGTTCTGCACGCTGCGCTTGTTCTCTTCTTCTGCTTGCAGCCTGGCTTCCCAAGCGGCAAGATCGTTTTCGCGCTTGGTCAGCTGCTGCGCCTGCTGCTCGAGCCTGGCAAGGCTGGCTTGGAGTTCCGCTTCCCTGCTTTCCAGATCAGCGAACCTGGCGAGCAGCCTTGCTTCCTGGTCAGCGACCCACGCTTCCGCGTCCTGTCCGTGAGAATACGTCTCCAGGTGGGGATGAAGCCAGGCGATGCGCGAAGCCCAGCGCCACAAGAGGGCTGTCCCATCGATCACGCCAGTGATTGTCAAGATGCTGAAAGCAAGAACAATGGAGAGCAATAGGAATGTGATGGCCAGGACCCACTTGCCCAAAGCGGAACACCTCCCTAGGACAAGACACGCGAGCGCATGTCATCCAGCACTTTCTGCTCTTTGCGCAGCTCTTCCTGGACGAAGGCCGCGTGCTGCCGGTCCCTCAGAATGGACACTTTCTTCCTTTCCTGCCTGGCCTTCATCCACGCTTCCTTCGCTCGGCTCGCGGCTGCTTCCTGTTCGGCAACCCGCTGCGTCTGTTCTTCAAGCCTGCGGTCCAGTGCTTCCAGGTATTCGTACATGGCCTGCCGAAGAACGACCGTTTCTTGGCCGTAACCGAAGACCTTAACCTGCTGTTGATGCTCCTGCAGGCGCGTCAATTTGGACCGCTCTTCGTGGGCCAGGCGCTCTTCATGAGCCCAGCGGTGTTTTGACTGCTCCTCCTGGATTTCTCGCACCTTCAGCACTTTCTGTAAGCGGAATTTGAAACCAGCCATGCAGCAACTCCTAACTAGACCTCACTGAACACTGCCTGCAGCCGCGCCAGAGTGTCCTCAAAACTTGATGGTTCGTTGACACCCTGCTGCAAGAAGGCCTTAATGCTTGGATGCAATCTGATCGCTTCATCGATGGCGGGATTGGAACCGTGTGCGTAGGCACCGATATTGATCAAGTCCTCAGCTTCTGCGTAGGCGGCTAGGTTAGCCCGCAGCTGCGCTGCCAGCCCTTGATGCTCTTTGCTGGTTACCTCCACCATCAGGCGGCTGATGCTCGCCAAAACGTCTATGGCAGGGTAGTGGTTCTTTTCTGCCAGTGAACGGTTCAGGACAATGTGCCCGTCGAGGATACCACGGACCGCGTCGGCAATCGGTTCGTTCATGTCGTCGCCTTCCACCAGTACCGTGTAAAACGCTGTGATAGTGCCTTTTCTGCCCGGGCCTGTGCGTTCCAGAAGCCGCGGCAGGATCGCAAAAACGGAGGGCGTGTACCCTCGGGTCGCCGGTGGTTCTCCGATGGCCAGGCCCACCTCGCGCTGGGCGAGAGCCAGACGGGTTACCGAGTCCATAACAAAAAGCACATCCCGGCCCGTATCCCGGAAGAACTCTGCGATCGTTGTGGCCACCATGGCTCCCTTGATCCGCACCAAGGCCGGTTGATCGGATGTGGCTACTACAACTACAGAACGGGCCAGGCCCTCCGGGCCAAGATCCCTTTCCAGGAACTCCCGGACCTCCCTGCCCCGCTCGCCTATGAGAGCAATGACGTTTACATCTGCCTCAGTGTTGCGAGCCATCATGCCCAGCAGTGTGCTCTTGCCTACGCCGCTGCCGGCAAACACGCCGATACGCTGGCCGCGGCCGCAGGTCAAGAGGCCATCTATGGCCCTGACTCCTACGGAGAGGTGGGTCTTGATCCGCTGCCGATCCAGCGGCCCGGGGATGCTGCCCTGAACGGAAAGATGCTTCGTGGCGTTGATATACCCCTTGTTGTCTATCGGCTGGCCGAGGCCATCAAGAATCCTCCCCAGCAGCGCCTCACCGACAGGCACTGTCAGGGGCGAACCAGTCGCTGTCACCAGGCTGCCTGGCCCGATACCGGTGAGATCAGACAGGGGCATCAAGAGCACCTTCTGATCGCGGAAGCCCACGACTTCCGCTGGTATGCCGCCTCCGCCGCGGGGTTTGATCAGGCACAGGTCTCCAATGTTGGTGGTAGGCCCGATGGATTCGATGGTCAGTCCCACAATTTGGCTGACGCGGCCGCTGTGGATCGTATCGTTGGCGTTCTCCAGGTGGCGCAGGTAGTGCGCTACCCTTGGGGAGAGCTCATCCGTTGTTCTCATCATAGAGCACTTCCATAAGGTGATGGGCCAATTTGCCCAGCCGCCGTTCCAGACGAGCATCGATCAGGCCCGTTTCTGATTCAATCAAGCACCCGCCTTGGGTGATCGACGGATCCTGCTCAAAGACCAGCTTGGTCCTGGTGAGACTCAAGTCCTGCTGGTAGTTCTGGAGCAGGGCATAATCCACGGGGTTGAGCAGCACCACCATCTGATCCACTGTCCCCAGTACTTCCAGGGCTTCCTTGATGATCGGCTTCAGCCAGGAAATATCTGCCTCTACCGCCTTCCTGATAACCTTATCGGCAAGGAAAACGCTGAGCTTTAGGAAGTCGTCTTCCAAAGCCCGCAGGCTGGCGGCTCTGAGACGCACTGCTTCCTCCACGGTGCTCTCCAAAAGGGAAAGCAGATCGGAGGCCTTGGCAAGGGCTTTCTGCCTCCCTTCCTCCAGCCCTTCTTCATAGCCCTCAGCAAACCCAGCTTCTTTAGCACGCAGGCGAAGGGTCTCCACCTCCGCCTCGGCCTGCTGCAGGCGCTGATGCGCTTCCTCCTCAGCTCTGGCCAAGATGTCTGCGGCCTTGGCCTGCGCATCTTCAATGAGGTTGGTTGCTTCCAATATAGTTGCGCCTTTGGCGAAGCCCTCTGTGCCTTCTTTCTCAGAAGGGATGGCGGGAATGACGATCTGCTCCTCGGAGGTAACCAGGACCTTCAGCTCTGCGGCCTTGATGATCCTAGACAATCACCTCGTCCTCCCCTCCGCGGGCGATAATGATCTCACCCATGTCCTCAAGACGGCGGATAATGGCCACGATCTTCTGCTGGGTCTCTTCAATGTCGCGTAGGCGAACCGGCCCCATGTACTCAATGTCTTCCTTCAGCATCTCTGCAGCGCGTTTGGACATGTTCTTAAAGATGCGCGCCGACACTTCTTCGCTGGCTGTCTTAAGGGCCATGGCCAGATCCTTGGAGTCAACCTCCCGGAGGACTTTCTGGATGGAGCGGTCGTCAAGGAGGATAATATCTTCAAAGACAAACATCCGCTTGCGGATCTCCTCAGCGAGTTCGGGCTCTTCTTCTTCCAGTGAATCCAGGATGGTTTTCTCCGTTGCTCGATCGACCATGTTCAAGATGTCTACGATGGACTCGATACCGCCTGCAACTGTGTAGTCGTCCATGGCAAAGGCTGACAGCCGCTGCTCCAGGGTGCTTTCGATTTCCTGCAGCACCTCAGGGGTGGTGCGGTCCAGTTTGGCCACCCGGCGGGCAACATCTACCTGCAGTTCAGGACTGAGGGATGACAGGATAAGGCCGGCCTGCTCTGGATGCAGATAGGACAGGATAAGGGCGATGGTCTGAGGATGTTCATTTTGGATAAAGTTCAGAAGCTGGCTGGGGTCCGTCTTGCGGGCGAAGTCGAAGGGACGGACCGCCAACGACGCTGTCAGCCTTTTTATGATCTCCTCAGCTCGTTCCGCACCCAAAGCCTTCTCCAACAGCTGGCGTGCGTAGTCTATTCCACCCTGCTCGATAAACTCCCGGGCGGTGATCAGATCACGAAACTCCTCCATCACCTCATCCCTGAGTTCCGGCTGAATACGCTTGAGACCGGCGATCGCCAGAGTCAAATCTTCGATCTCTTCTTCTCTAAGATGCTTGAAAACCGACGCAGAAAGCTCGGGGCCCAAGCTGACCAAGAGCACCGCAGCTTTTTCTTTGCCGCTTATTTTGTGAGCCCTCATCTATGACCCTCCTAGTCCTCCGCCAGCCAGGTTCTCATGAGCATCGCTACTTCTTCCGGTTTTTCTTTGGCCAGTTTCTGAATCTGTTTGCGGACATTCAGGATCTCCTGCTCTTCAGGCGTAAGATCAGGCTCGGGAGGCCGCTCTTCTCCCACCATCACATCTATAGAAGCCGCTGCCGGCACCTGCTCGGGGACGGCTTTCCTAGCCGTGAGCGCACGGATCAGCACCGCCGCCAGCAGGACCACGACAGCAGCGCCTGCTGCCCAGTAATAGAGCGGAACTGTCCTGGGAGCCTCCGGCACATAGTCCTCGGCGAATGGCATGACCTCAAAGGGAACGCTTGCAACATAGATGCTGTCGCCTCGGTTCCGATCAAGCCCCGTGGCGCGGATCACAGACTCCTCAACGTTGGAAAGCTGGTTGGGATCGAGATCCCCGTTGATCCAGACGGAAACCTGGAGGTTCACCACCTCTCCCGGTTGAGTAGTCAGCCAAGTCTCGGTGCGGTTGAGTTCATAGTTCGTGAGCACTTCTTGGCGATCCCATTCGGTCGTACCACCGCCTTGATCGGCAAAGACATAGCCCGGAACGTTGGTATCGACACCGGGTACTCCTCCCGCTGCCGCGTTAACACCGCGATAGGTTTCCTCCAGGGTCTGGGAGCTGCGCACCAGACCTTCGCCCCGCTGTACCGGGCTGAAGGTCTCGCTGTACTGCTCCATCTGGGAGAAGTCCAGCACCGCATTTACCCTGCTGACCACATTGCCGTAACCGTAGATGCGCTCCAGCATCGCCACGATGCTGTTTTCGAGCTGCTGCTCATAGCGCCACTTCATTTCGAAGCGGTCTGCCACTTGGGTCAGATCGCCGAAGTTGGGCGAGTTAAGGACGGTGCCTTTGGAATCAACGATGGTCACGTTGTCAGGGACAAGGCCCTCAACGCTGCTGGCGACTAGGTTGGCGATTGCCCGCACCTGATTGCGTGTGAGCTGGGCTCCGGGTTTGAGCTGAAGCAGGACGGAGGCACTTGCCGGTTGACTTTCCTGAACGAACAGAGAACGCCGGGGCAGTACGATGTGCACCCGGGCGTCCGCGATCTCACTGATCTGCCTGATCGTGCGCGTCAGTTCGCCCTGAAGCGCCCATTGATAGCGCAGCTGGCGATCGGCCTCGGTTTCGCCAAGGCGCGTTGTGTTGAAGATCTCGAAACCCACTACACCTCCGGTGGGCACTCCTGAAGTGGCAAGGGCGATGCGGGTCTCAAAGACGTTCTCCTCAGGAACGAGAACAGTAGTCCCCCCGTCGGCCAGCTGATAGGACACGCCCCGCTCCTGCAGAGCCGCGACTACCGCACCGGCATCTTCCGCACTCAACCCCGAAAAGAGAACCTGGTAATTCGTGCGCGAGAGCATGGCCAGCAGCACCAGGGAGAGAAAAACACCCAGGACAAATACGCCAACACCAATCTGCATCGGGCGTGACAGCCTGCCCCAGGTTTGCTTAACGGTTTCCAAAAAACGGTTCATACGACCCCCACCCTAACTAAACTTGCATGCGCATGATTTCCTGGTATGCTTCGATCAGCTTCGTGCGGATCGCCATGGTGAGCTGAAGGGCGAGATTGGCTTTCTCCGCAGTAATCATGGCTTCATGGAACTCAATTTCTCCTGACAGCAGCTTGGTAAAGGCAACATCGCTCTGCTGCTGCAGTTCATTGACTTCACCAAGCGCATCCCGCAGGAACTGCTGAAAACTCCGGGTAGGTTCCTGGGGTGACTGCAGTTTAGTTAGACGTGGGTTTTGGGACAGACCTCCAAAATGGACTTTCATCGACCACACCTTCCCTACCTGCCGATCTCCAGGGCACGCTGTGCCATGGACTTGGCAGCATTTAAAGCAGCTATGTTGGCTTCATACGCTCGTGTGGCCGTGATCAGATCAACCATCTCCGTCACCACATTCACGTTCGGCATTTCCACGTACCCATCGGCATTTGCATCGGGATGCTGTGGATCGTACACCAGGCGGGGCGGCGAGGGGTCGCTGACCACTCCTACCACCTGTACTCCGGCGCCTGAATAGCCGGCCCTCTGAGGTCCGCTGCGGCGCATGACCCTGTCCAGAAGGGGAGCGAATACGGGTACCTGCCTGCGGTAAGGTCCGCCTTCCTCTGTCCGCGTCGTGTTGGCGTTTGCCAAGTTGTTAGCTATGGTGTCCATACGCAGGCGCTCGGCAGTTAAGCCGGAACCGGCGATACGGAAGATCCTAAAGACGCTCACAACCTACCTCCTCCCTTCCCCGATGACTGACCTGAGCTGGCCGAGTTTACGGGTCACCGCGTCGATCAGGGATTCGTAATACAGCCAGTTTTCAAGGAGCAGCACTCGCTCCCTCTCAACGTCCACGTTGTTGCCGTCAGTCCGCATGGTCGTGCTGGTATCCTGGACCACAGAAAAAGCCCCACGGCTCTTCCCTGTCAGGCCGCCAGATAGGTGCTTGGCGTGCGTCCTGCGAAGCGACGATCCCTGCGCTTGAGACAGTTCACTGCTGAAGGACAGGTTGTCCACCACGTCGGAACGCTTGAACCCTGGAGTGTTGACATTGGCCAAGTTGTTGCTCAGCACGGTTTGGCGCAGGCTGGCTTTGCTCAGCCCAACACTCAGCTTGTCGACCAATCGAAACATAGGTGTAGCCTCCTCGCTGCGGCTCGCTTGTGGTACTGCGCACAACTTCATTACGGCAAAAAAGGGGAGCTTATCTTCCTCCCCCCCAACACCGATATGCACTTCGACAAAGCGCGGGAAATTCCTACCTGTTCTTGAGAATATTTCCCAAAAGGTCATAGCCGGTTGTTAAAGGATATAGCGAGTCAGGTCGCGATCCTGGACCAGCCCGCTCAGTTTGCTGCGTACGTATTCGGCGTCAACCACAACCTTCTCACCAACCGGCGGAGCAAAACTCACTTCTTCCAGGAGTCGTTCCAGGATGGTGTGCAGGCGGCGGGCACCGATGTTCTCGGTGGTTCGGTTGACTTCTTCGGCGATCTTGGCGATGGCCAGTACGCCGTCTTCAGTAAATTCAAGAGTTACCCCTTCAGTGCCCAGCAAGGCGGCGTACTGCTTGGTAAGAGAGTTCTGCGGTTCCGTGAGGATACGGGCAAAATCCTCCGCCCGCAGGCTGGACAGGTTGACCCGGATCGGGAACCGCCCCTGCAGTTCGGGAATAAGGTCAGCCGGCTGGGAGATGTGGAACGCTCCTGCCGCGATGAAGAGGATGTGATCGGTGCGCACCGGTCCCGCTTTGGTGATCACTGTCGATCCTTCAATAATAGGAAGGATGTCGCGCTGCACTCCTTCGCGGGATACATCCGGTCCGCTCTTGCTGCTTGGGCCAGCAATCTTGTCTATCTCATCGATGAAGACGATGCCAGATTCCTCCGCAAGAGCCACGGCTTCCGCCATAACCGCCTCCATATCCAGCAGTTTTGTCGCTTCCTCCTGGAGGAGTATCCCCCGGGCTTCGGCCACGGTCATCCTGCGCTTCTGCTTCTTCTTTGGCAGTAGATCACCGAGCATCTCCCTGACACTGGACCCCAGATCGTCCAGTCCGGAGCCGGGCATCTCCAGAAGCAGAGTGGGCTGTTTTTCCACTACCACTTCCACCATGCGGTCCTCGAGTTCACCCAGCCTGAGCAGTTCCCGCATGCGCCGGCGCTCCTTCTTGATCTGTTCATCGTCTTCACTGGGCTGCTTGGGAGATTGTCCGTGCTGGCTGAGGCCCCAGAAGATGTCCATCGGGTTCAATCGGGGAGCAGGCGCCGGGCCGGGGACAAGCAGCTCGACAAGGCGGTCCTCAACTAGAGCCTTGGCCCGATCCTCCACTTCCGTCATCTTCTTTTCCTTCACCATGCGGACAGCCGCATCCACCAGTTCCCGGACGATCGATTCCACATCGCGGCCCACATAGCCCACCTCGGTGAACTTGGTGGCTTCCACTTTGACGAAAGGAGCTCCCGCCAGGCGGGCCAGCCGGCGGGCGATCTCGGTCTTGCCTACGCCCGTGGGGCCGATCATCAAGATGTTCTTGGGCAGGATGTCCTCCCGGAACTCTGGAGCCAGCTGCCTGCGGCGGTAGCGGTTGCGCAGGGCAATCGCAACAGCCCGTTTAGCTTCTTCCTGCCCGATGATATAGCGATCGAGTTCAGCAACGATTTCTTGCGGTGTGAGATCCATGTTCACACCCCTTTCTCAAGCTTTTGCAGCTAGTTCCACAACGGAGATGTTCTTGTTGGTGAAAACGCAGATGTCGGCGGCGATACGCATCGCTTCCACAGCTATTTCCCTGGCGGAAAGGCTGGTGTGCTTGAGCAGAGCCAAGCCGGCGGCCATGGCGTAGGGGCCTCCGGAACCGATCGCGATCACCCCGTCATCCGGTTCGATGATATCACCGGTGCCGGCAATCAGCAGGGTTAGCTCGCGATCCGCCACCAGGAGCTGGGCTTCTAGGCGGCGCAGATAGCGATCGGACCGCCACTCCTTTCCCATCTCCACAGCCGCGCGCAGCAGCTGGTTGGAGTGGTCTTTCAGCTTTTGCTCCAGCTTCTCAAACAAAGTGAGGGCATCCGCGGCCGCACCGGCAAACCCGGCGAGAATCTCCCCGCCGCACAGCGTGCGGACCTTGGTGGAGCCGTGCTTGATCGCCGTCCTGTCACCCAGGGTAACTTGGCCGTCGCCGGCGAGAACCACCTGGTCTTCCCTGCGTACGGCGATGATCGTCGTGGAGCGTATTTTCATCCTTTTTCCTCCCAACGAGCTGACCGAGCTAGGCCCGGGGATGGGCTCGGTTGTAGACTGATTTCAGGTGACTGCGCGTCACTCTGGTGTAGATCTGAGTTGTAGAGAGACTGGAATGTCCTAGGAGCTCCTGGATGGAACGGAGATCGGCACCGTTATCCAGGAGGTGAGTGGCGAAGGTGTGGCGGAAAGTGTGCGGTGTGATCTTCTTGTGCACCTCAAGCAGGCGGCAGCACTCGTCTAGTATATACTGTACGCCACGGGGTGTAAGCCTTTCACCCTCGGCGTTCAAAAAGAGCGCTCTGCTGTCCTTCCCCTGCAGCAAAAGCGGCCGGTAGTGCTGACAGTAATCGGCCAGAGCAGCCAAGGCACATTCACCGAGCGGCACGATGCGCTCCTTTCGCCCCTTGCCGAAAACCCGCAGATAGGCTTGGGCCGTATCGACATCTTCTAGATCAAGGCCAACGAGTTCTGCCAGCCTGATCCCGGTGGCGTAAAGGATCTCGAAAATCGCCCTGTTGCGGGCGCGCAGGGCAGGGCTGTTCCCGGGCATCTTTCCCTCAAGAAAGGATCTGATCTCGCCCATGGTCATGGTTTCGGGAACCATCTTCGGCTGCTTGGGAGTCCCAACGGGCAGGGCGAAGTCCCTTTCCACCAGGCCTTTTGAATAGAGGAACCTGCTGAACCCCCTGATGCTTGCTAAGCGCCGAGCCATACTGGAACGGGCATACCCCGAACGGGCGAGGAAGGCTAAATAGTCCCGCACCAGGTGCTTGTCCACCTCCTGCAGCGTCTTGGGCCTGTCCAGAAGCTCCAGCTGTTCCCAGACAAAGCCGAGAAAGTGCCTGAGGTCGCGTTCATAGGCATCAATGGTGGCCGGGGACAGGTTGCGCTGCACTCGGAGACTGTCTAGATAGTCTTTCAGTTCCTCCACGGCTATCCCTCCTGGGTCCGCCAAAACTCCTCCAAAATGCTCAAGGATCGTGCCGTGTAAGCCAGCTTGCGCTCCTCCTTGCTCCGCACAGGCGGCTCGAGAGGCGGCAGGATGCCGAAATTGGCGTTCATCGGCTGGAAGTGCTTGGGATCAGCAGTGGCGATGTAGTGTGCGAGGCTGCCCAGGATCGTTTCCCGCGGCAGGACAAGAGGTTTGGAGCCACGAGCAAGCCTTGCGGCGTTCAACCCCGCCAGCAGCCCGGATGCTGTGCTTTCTACATACCCTTCCACTCCCGTGATCTGGCCGGCCAAAAAGAGCCGCTGTTCCGTCCGGAACTGGAAGCTGGCGTCAAGTACCTTAGGAGAGTTGACGAAGGTGTTGCGGTGCATAACCCCGTAGCGCACAAACTCCGCATCCTGCAGGGCCGGAATCATCCGGAACACCCTCTTCTGTTCTCCCCACTTCAGGCGGGTCTGACAGCCAACTAAGTTGAACAGGGTGGTTTCCGTGTTTTCCCGCCGCAGCTGCAGCACAGCGTAGGGGCGGCGCCCTTGCTCATCGGCAAGGCCTACGGGCCGGAAGGGCCCGTAACGCAGGGCATCTTCCCCTCTCCGCGCGATAACTTCAATGGGCAGGCATCCTTCAAAAACGGGCATACCCCCGTCGTCCACCTCATGCTCATGCAGGGGAGCAAGTTCTGCCCCCACGAGTGCACGCCAAAAAGCCAGGTACTCCTCCTTGTCCATGGGACAGTTGAAGTAATCTGGGCTGCCCTTGCCGTAGCGCGCTCCCCAAAAGCCGAGGTCAAAGCGCACGGTTTCACCGAGGACAATCGGGGCGGCAGCATCATAGAAATGCAGATTCTCTGCCTTGGTCAGTTCCTGGAGGCTCTCACTCAAGGCCGGGCTTGTGAGGGGACCACTGGCGATCACCGCTATCCCCTCAGGAATGGTCGGGCACTCTTCCCTGATAATCTCCACCAGGGGATGCTCTTCCAGGCGGCGGGTTACCTCCTTGGCGAAAAGCTCCCGGTCCACCGCCAAGGCGCTGCCCGCGGGCACGCTGGTCTGAAGCGCACACTCCATGATCAGCGAACCCATGAGCTGAAGCTCACGCTTCAGCAGGCCGCCAGCAGTATTTCCCAGAGCCGAACCAAGGGAGTTTGAACAGACAAGCTCGGCCAGATCAGCGGTGTGATGGGCTGGAGTCATGACCTGAGGGCGCATCTCGTAGAGGCGCACCTTTATGCCCCGCTGGGCTATCTGCCAGGCAGCTTCACTCCCAGCCAAGCCGCCACCGATCACAGTCACATGCGCCACTAGCCTTCACCTCCGGGGCACTGCTTGTTCACGCAGACTGGTTCGCTCCCCTTTCGACGGACAGCAAGGTTGTGGCCGCAGTAAGGACAGGCTTCGGCCACCGGCAGCTGCCAAGAAGTGAAGGAACAATCGGGATAATTGCTGCACCCGTAGAAAAAGCGTCCGCTGCGGGAACGCCTGCGCACAAGGCGGCCGTCGGGCCGGTTCTCCTTTTTGCAGAGGGCGCACTCCACACCGATCTCGTCCAGGATGGGCTTGGTGTTCTTGCACTCGGGATAGCCCGGACAGGCGAGAAACCTGCCGAAGCGGCCGGTCTTGTACACCATGTTACGTCCACATTTGTCACAGATCACGTCGCTGACTTCATCCTGGACCTCGACGCGTTCAAGCTGAGAGTAGGCCTTCTCCAAATCCTCAGCAAAGGGGCTGTAAAACTCGCCGACCACGCTCTGCCAGCGCAGAGCTCCTTCCTCAATCTGATCCAGCTGTGTTTCCATGGAAGCGGTGAAGCCCACATCCAGCAGCTTGGGAAAGCTCTCTGAAAGAAGATCCACAACAATAATCCCCAGCTCAGTGGGGCGAAAGCGCTTCTCTTCCAGGATGACGTAACCTCGCTCCAAGATCGTGTCGATGATGGGAGCGTAGGTGCTGGGGCGTCCGATCCCTTCCTCTTCGAGAGTCTTCACCAGGGTGGCCTCGCTGTAGCGCGGCGGAGGTTGTGTGAAGTGCTGCTCCAGATCGAGCTCGTTCAGTTCGAGAGGTTGGGATGGCTGCAGCGGAGGCAGCAGGCGGTCTCCCAACTCGCTTTCGAGCCCGTTGTCGTCGCTGCCCTCAACGTAAATCTTCAGGAACCCCGGGAACTTAAGCTGGCTGCCTGTTGCTCTGAACAGGTAGTCTTTTGCTTGGATGTCAGCGCTGGTGGCATCAAAGGTCGCAGCGCTCATCTGGCTGGCCACAAAGCGTTCCCAGATCAGCTTGTAGAGCCGGAACTGGTCTCGGGATAGATAGGGTTTGACCTGCTCCGGAGTGAGGAGAACCGAGGTCGGGCGGATGGCTTCGTGGGCCTGCTGCGCCCCTTTCTTGGCAGCATACTGCCGCGGTTCTTTCGGCAGGTAGGCGCTGCCGTGGGCCTCGCTGATGTACGTCCTCACTTCGGCAATGGCTTCTGGAGAGACACGCGTCGCGTCGGTACGCATGTAGGTTATGAGGCCGTGGGTGCCCAACGGGCCAAGGGACAGGCCTTCATAGAGCTGCTGAGCGACGCGCATCGTTTTTTTGGCGGAAAAGCCAAGCTTACGGGCGGCTTCCTGCTGCAAGGTGCTCGTGGTGAAGGGAGCGGCGGGGTTGCGCCGGCGCGTCGTCTTCTTGACGCTGGCCACCACCCAATCCGCGTCGGTTAAGTCCTGCTTCACCTGCTGAGCTGCTTCCGCATTTGGCAGATCAATCTTTGCACCTGCTTTACTCAGCAGCTTAGCCTCAAACTGCTGTCCTTCGGCGGTCTCCAGGAGCGCCGTGGCCGTCCAGTACTCCTCTGCCGTGAATGCCTCGATCTCCCGCTCCCGATCCACGATCAGCTTCACTGCCACCGACTGAACCCGGCCGGCGCTCAACCCGGGCTTGACCTTAGCCCAAAGCAAAGGGGAGAGTTTGTAGCCAACGATGCGGTCGAGGACACGGCGGGCCTGCTGGGCATCGACAAGAGACTGGGAAATGGGCCGGGGCGCCTTGACGGACTGCTGCACCTGGGTCTTGGTGATCTCGTGGAAATCTATGCGGCACTTCTCATCCTTAATGTGAAGCGCTTCGGCTAGATGCCAGGCAATGGCCTCACCTTCGCGGTCGGGGTCCGTCGCCAGCAGAACACGGTCAGCCTTTTTGGCCGCTTCCCGCAGTTCCTGCAGCACGGGCCCCTTGCCCCGGATAGTGATATAGCTTGGTTCGAAACCGTGCTCGAGATCAACGCCCAGCTTGCTGCGGGGCAAGTCCCGGATATGGCCCAGCGACGCTTTGACCGTGTATTTCTTTCCCAAAAAGCCCTTGATAGTTTGGGCCTTGGCTGGTGATTCGACAATGATCAGCGTAGTCAACAAGCCACCTCCGTGATGTTCTCCTGCTCACTGTATGTGTTCGGCGTCATAAAACGCCAGCATGCTCTGGCGCTGAGGATCGTCCACAAGGCTTTCCAGCAGCACCCTGATATCCTCAACATCGGCAAATCCCTGAGTCTGCGCGAAAAGCAGCGCCAAGGCCTGCTCTAACTCCTCCGCGGTAACCAGGTCTCTGTGCAGGGCGGCCATAACAAAGTGCTTGGCCTCCTCAGATAGGTAAATCTGCTCCCACTGACTGAACACCCGGCCCTTGCCGTTGTCCAAGCCGCTCAAGGCCAGCACAGAAAGCTGGAGCTCTTGGGCCAGCCTGCCGAGGAGTTCGGGGAGATCCAGACTGAGATCCTCATCGTCTGCTGCAGATTGCAGCACCCGGTCAGGGCGCCGCGGTCTATGTTTACTCAAGATCATCGCTCATTTCCGGTGTGGAATTACCCTCATTATAGTAGCTCTAGGAATATTATGCAAGCAGGCTTTAGGTACAGCCCAGCCTTTCGGAATGCTCGACCTGAAGCCTGGAAAGCCGGATCAGCACTTCTTGAACAGGCATTTTGAGGATGGCTGCGATCTCGCTCGCGCTCCGCCCTGCAGCATGCAGATGCTCAATATCGGGCGAGAACGGCGTTCGCGGCGCAGATTCTTCGCCGAAGAGTTCAACAGGGTCGGTGACCAGCTGGGCTCCCTGTTTGATCAACCGGTGGCAGCCTTCTCGGAGAGGGTCGCTGATCTCTCCCGGGATTGCCCAGACGTCCAGACCCAGTTCCAAAGCCCAGTCGGCAGTGCGGAGAGCACCCGAATTGACGCCGGCCTGAACCACGAGGACTCCTCTTGATAGGCCTGCGATGATCCGGTTGCGCCTGGGGAAGTTCCCGGGAACGGTTGGGCAGCGGCTCGAAAACTCGCTCACAACTGCCCCCTGCTCAGCGATGCGCTCTGCCAGGCCGCGGTGTTCCGCTGGATAGACTGTTCTCAAGTTTGAGCCCAGCACCGCCACGGTGCTGCCGCCCATCTCCAGGGCTTTGTGGTGCGCGGCGAAGTCTATGCCACGAGCCAGACCTGATACGACCGCTTGTCCCCGGCGGACGATCTCAGCGGTGAAGTGCTGAGCTTGCGCCAAGCCGCTTCTGGAAGGGCGACGCGTGCCTACAACGGCGACGCCCGGTTCCGCAGGAAGGGTTCCCCTGACGTACAGGACAGGCGGTGGCACCGCCAGCCGCCGCAGGCAGACAGGGTATTCGTCATCGTAGATGGCGACGATCCGGGCACCGAGGCCCGCGGCCCACTCCTCTTCCGCGAGGGGCGAAAGGCTCGTCCGCGCAGCACAGAACTGGGCTGCTGTCTGGGGGCCGATCCCCCTAACCGCTGCCAGGGCTGAACAGGAGGCATGCCAGGCCGCGGCCAGGCTGCCAAAATGCTCCGCGAGCGCCATCAGCCTTCTGCCCCCTATGCCGGGCACCATGTTGAAGGCGATGAGATACTGGCGGGGAGTCCAGTCCACTTACTTCCCCCCTTGTCACTCATCTTCTTTTAGGGGATGTTCCACCAGGCTGTCTAGGATAGCCTGAAGTTCTTCCTCCCACTTCAGCTGGTAGATCCGCAGATCCAACCCGCTCACCACTGCGCCGCCCAGGCAGTTCGTGCAGACGATCCCGTACATCTCTCCTTTTTTGGCCTTCACAGTGTGCGGGGTATCCACCTGGCAGACCGGACAGCGGAATATCCGCGTCGCGCCTACGTCAAACTGCAAGTTAGCCCTCCTCACATTTTGCTCCCTAGTAGCATGCCGAGGATGGGCGCCTTCTATGATCGGGAGGATCTGCCGTACTTATGTCAAATATACCAATATTCTGACTATAATGTCAAGGGGGGCTTCCATGATCGTAGTTTTCAGTGGAGTAGTGGCCGGCATCGAAGGCTTCCTGATCGAGGTTGAGGTGGATGTCCGTCCCGGCCTGCCGGGCTTTGAAATCGTTGGTCTGCCCAGCAAAACGGTGCGGGAAAGCCGGGAGCGGGTGCGTTCCGCCCTGCGCAACTCGGGGTTCAAGTTCCCGGCCCAAAAGGTGATCGTCAACTTGGCTCCAGCTCACCTTCCCAAAGACGGAGCGGCTTTTGACCTGCCGATTGCCCTCGGGATCCTTGCTCACTTAGGCCATCTCAGCCTTAAAGCCCTGCGGCAGCGCATATTCGCGGGTGAACTCTCTCTGAGCGGCACACTCAAGCGCATCGACGGAGTGCTCAGCCTGGCTGATCTGGCGGATGAACGGGGCTTTCAGTTGATCCTGCCGCAGGCGAACGCCCGGGAGGCGGCCTTATCGGGGCGGAAGAACCTGTTAATAACCCCTTCCCTGTCCCATCTGGTACATTTCTTGGCAGGAAAAACGCCGGCGCCCCAGGTGCCGGCCTGTCCACTGCCCCGGCCGAAGCCAAGCGCCTGCGGTCCAGTGATAAAAGGTCAGGCCCACGCAAAGCGGGCGCTTGAGATTGCTGCTCACGGACGCCACCACATCCTGCTGGTTGGGCCGCCGGGTGTGGGCAAAACCCTCCTTGCCACCCAAGCTCGCCGGCTGCTTCCGCCGCTGAAACGAGAAGAAATGCTGATGCTGGCCAAGATCTACGAAGCGGCGGGACTGCTCACAGCAGACTCACCGCCGCCAGTGGAACGACCCCTGCGCGCTCCCCACCACAGCGTCTCTCAAGCAGGGTTGATCGGTTCAAAAAACGGCAGGCCCGGCGAAATCACCCTGGCCCATCTGGGCATCCTGCTGCTCGACGAATTCCCCGAGTTTGCCCTCAACACTCTCCAGGCTCTGCGGGAACCGCTCGATAACAAGGTTGTGCATCTTGCCCGGGCCGAACTGAGCCTGACCTATCCCGCGGACTTCTGGCTCATCGCCACTGCCAATCCCTGTCCCTGCGGCTACTTCGGCAGTTCCACCCGCCTGTGCACCTGTTCGAGCAGGGATCTGGGCAGGTACCGAAGGAAACTGCGGGGCCCCCTGCTCGATCGCATCGAGCTGTTCTGCTGCCTAGCGCCCCTCTCCGCAGAAGAACTGCAGGACAGGCCCCAGCCGTGGCCGACAGGCAGCGTTCAGGGACGCGAGCGCAGCAGATCGGTTCCTCGTGCACCAGGCAGAGCAGGGCTCCGCTTCCTCCAGCAGGCCCAAAAACGCCTCGGCCTTTCTGCTCGCGGCTTTGACAGCACGCTGCGTATCGCCTCCACCATCGCTGAACTTGATGGTGCTGACGAAGTGGACGAGCCCCATGTGGCCGAGGCACTGCAGTACCGCTGGGAAGCGCATTACCATCTCTTTGCCTGACTCAGACATCCCAGGCCAGGTCTTCTTTGGCCACCTTGAGGACAACGGAAGTTCCGGTATTGCTGATGCCTGGAATCTCGCTCAACTTATCGACCAAAAAGGTCAGCAGCTCATCGTTGCTCGACACCACAACTTCAACAACAAGGTCGTAGTTGCCGGTGGAAAGAGCGGCGTAGCGCACCTCCTTGAGCGAACTGACTTCCTTGGCGATCGCTTCGATTTTGCCCCGTTCTACCTTAAGGCCTACGATGGCAACAGTCTGCAGTCCCACCTTAAAAGGGTCGGCTATGCCCACGATCTTGAGAAGGCCTTCGCTGCGCAGCTTGGCCACGCGCCGCCGCACGGTTCCTTCAGCCAGTCCCAACTGATTGGCGATGGTAAGGAAGGGCATTCTGCCGTCCTGCTGAAGCAGGCGGATAATCTCCCGATCGAACTCATCTAGGACATACCCGTTCATCCGTGCGATGCCTCCGTTTCTACGTAATCCTTAAACGGCGCCCACTCATGGATCTGCTTGTGGATCTGTAGCACTATGGAAGTCTCGGTGCTGATTATCCCTTCGATTTGAGAGAGCTTGTCGTTGAGCAGCTGGACGAGCTGCGTGCGGTTGGGCAGCACCACCATGGCTACTAGGTCATATCCGCCCGTGGTCACCACGAGGTAACGGACCTCTTCAAGCTCGGTCAGGGCAGCTATGACGCCATCGAGATGCAGGCGGTCCACCTTGAACCAGATAAAGGCCACCGTGTCGAGCCCCATCTTCAGAGGATCGGTCACTCCCATGGTCCGAAGCACACCGGCGTCCTCCAGACGCTTGACCCGCTTGCGGATAGTGCCTTCTGATACGCCCAGGTGGGAAGCCAAGGTGACAAAGGTCATCCGGCCGTCTTCCTGCAGGTAAGCCAGTATCTTTTTATCCAGGTCATCAAGAGTAAACGGCTGCATTGTCCTCACCCTTTCTGTCCTTACTTATTCCATCATTTCGTATCCCATTTTCTACGAAAAGGCGCCTTTTCCTTGTGTACTTGAAATTATCATCACACAAAAAAGAGACCCCGGTCGAGCGAGTCTCTCTGTACATCCAGAAACGACCGGGGAATCAGCGCCTGCGGATTAGGTTGCGCAGGAACCAGGAAACGTTGTCCCAAAGGACCTTAAACAGGTTTCCCCTCGCCACGTCCTCGCCAGCGAGCAGCGGCACCTGTTTGACCAGCTGCTCCTGGAGGTAGATGCTCAGCACCCCGACTTCAGTGCCTTTCTGCACCGGTGCCTCCAGATCCTTGGTCTGGATGGCGACGCTCATGGTCGCTCCCACTCCTTTGGGTACACTGATCACTGGTTCCTCTACCATCAGGCCGACCTGAGACTGTTTGCCCTTGAACACACGAGCGGTCTTGCCTTCGAGTAGAGGGGCCAGATTGACCAGATCGTAACCGCGATAGCCGTAGTTAAGCAGCGCAGCTGCTTCCTGTTCCCGCTTCGTTTCGCTGTCGGAACCCAGGATCACAGCGATCAAACGCCTGTTGTTCTGCACCGCAGTAGCCACCAGGTTGTAACCGGCAGCCTCGAGCTGACCGGTCTTTAGGCCATCGGCCCCCTCATAGCTGCGCAGCAGACCGTTGCGGTTGTACTGGACAATCGGGGTCTTGGCCGACCGCGGCTGGTAAGAAAAGGATACCTGTTGGTGAAAACGGATTGCCTCCGGGTGATCAATCAGATAGGCGCGCGCCAACCGAGCCACCGCTTCCGCAGTAACCGAGTTCTGGTCAGACAGCCCGTGCACATCAACAAAGCGCATGGGCAATCCCAAAGCCTCTGCCTTGGCGTTCATCAGCTGCACATAGGCCGCTTCGCTCCCGGCGATTCCCTCCGCCAAGGCGACACAAGCGTCGTTGCCCGAAACGACCGCGATTCCTGTGAGCAGCTGTTCGACAGTGACGACCTCGTTTGGTTCCAGGAACATCCGCGAGCCGATCATGCTCCAGGCTTTCTCGCTGACCACCACAGTGTCGCTCAGGCTCACCCGGCCCGCCTTAACCTGATCGAGGGCCACGTACATAGTCATGATCTTCACCAGACTCGCGGGAACGTGGGCCTTTTGCCCGTCCTTGGAATACAGGATCTGTCCGGACTGGAAGTCAAGGAGCACAGCGGCTTGAGCGCTGATCTCTGGAGCGGACGCCTGCTGAGCAAGGGCTGCTGCCGGTAGGATAAGCGAAAGAACAAGGCAGGAGATAAGTGCTTTATACCAGGATCTCATTAAAAAGCTCCCTTCACCCAATGGAATCTGTAACCCGTTCCCTCTGGACTGATGCCAACGACGTCAAAACGCACCGCTTCCACTTCATGGGGACAGATCTGAAGGTACGCCTTCGCCGCCAGCTTGATCTTGCGGGTTTTCGCCGGCGTCACCTGCTCCACGCTGCTGCCAAAGCGGTCAGAACTGCGGTACTTAACTTCCACAAACACTAGTGTTGCCCCATCGAGCATGATCAAGTCGATCTCTCCGAAACGCCGGGCGAAGTTGGCTGCCACAAAACGAAGCCCCTGCGTGAGCAGGAATTCGCGGGCCATGGCTTCCCAGTGCCTTCCCCTGGTCACAGGCCAGCACACCTAAAGGACCTGCGGTGCAGCGGGCAGAGTCCTGCTTGTTGGATGGCAGCCCGGTGTTCGCGCGTGGGATAGCCCTTGTTCTTCCCGAAGTTGTACGCTGGATAGAGCTCGTGGAAACGGTCCATGATGCGGTCCCGCTCCACTTTGGCCACAATGCTGGCCGCAGCGATCGACAGGCACAGCTGATCTCCCTTGACGACAGCTCTCTGGGGGACGGAAAGGCCCGGGATAGGCAGAGATCCGTCCACCAGACAGAAGTCTGGCTCAACAGGAAGCGCCTCGATGGCGCGGCGCATGGCCAAGAAGGTGGCCTGGAGGATGTTCAGCTCATCAATCTCGGCCGGGCTGGCCTGTCCGACCCCCACCAAGCAGGTCCTCAATATTTCTTCGTAGGCTAGCTCTCGTTTTCTAGGGGACAGAGCCTTCGAGTCGCGTATCTCTGACCCAAACCTAGCTGGTAAAATCTGCACTGCGGCCGCCACAACCGGGCCCGCCAGGGGGCCTCGCCCAGCTTCGTCGATACCCACGATCCTCTGAAACCCCTGTCCTCTCAGGTGTTCTTCGATTCGCTGCATCCCTGCACCTCACTTGGACTTAGGTCAAGGGTGACCGCGCCCAGCTTCCCAGTGCGGAAGTCTTTCAGCACAAGAGCCGCCGCCTGGTTCAGGTCCACTTTTCCGCCTGAAAGCAGACACCCCCGGCGCCGGCCGATCTCCTCCAGGGCGTTCCCCAGGCCTAAGCGGCCGTAGCGTTCCGAGAGTCTCTGAGGATAATACTCGCTGAGCCACTCCAGGAGCCAGCTGGCCAGCCCGGTTTGATCGAGCACCTCGTCGCGGATAGAACCCACCGCTGCCAGGCGCTTGGCTACCTCTTGGTCCTCAAACTTGGGCCAGAGGATCCCCGGGCTGTCCAAGAGCAGCATGCCCTCGCCCGAGAGCCACTGCTTGCCTCTGGTTATCCCCGGCCGCGCCCCGACCTGTGCTGCCCGCCGTCGGGTCAGAGCGTTGATCAGCGCAGATTTCCCCACATTGGGAATCCCTACCACCATCAACCGCGGCAAGCGTTTGGTTCCGGCAAAGGTACGGGCCACCAAGCTGCGAAGCCTGCTTACGCCCTGGCCCTGCAGCAGGTTCACGCCGACCGCTTTCTCACCTTGAGACCGCCAGTAACCAAGCCACTCTTCGGTCTTCGCCGGGTCGGCCAGATCGACCTTGCTCAGGACGATGAGGCGCGGCTTAGCCGTCAGATCCTGCAGGTTTGGGTTGCGGCTGCTCTGGGGAACCCTGGCGTCTACCACTTCCAAAACGCCATCCACCAACTTCAGCGCTTCTTCGATCATGCGCTTGGCCTTGGTCATGTGCCCCGGGTACCACTGAATGGTCATTACTTGGTGCCGATCCTTTCCAGTGCCGGCGGTCTGCTGATCCAGCTGATCTGGTTCAGCGGCCAGTAGACGAACATAGCCCGGCCAACCAGGTACCTGCGGGGCACAAACCCCACATCAGGGTAACGGCTGTCATCGCTGTTCCGCCGGTTGTCACCCAAGACGAAGTAATGGCCCTCGGGTACGAGAACAGGCCCAAATGTGGGGGCGCTGTACGTTCCATAGGTGGGCCCGTTGATGTAGTTCTCTTCGATGCGCTGGCCGTTGATGTGCAGATAGCCGTTCTTGATGGTGATCTCATCGCCCGGCAGGCCGATGATGCGTTTGATGAACTTGCGGCGGGGATCACCGGGGTAGCGGAACACGACCACGTCACCCCGATTGGGCTCAGTGAAGCGGTAGCTCACCTTCTCCACCATAAGGCGCTGACCATCGTGGAAGGATGGCTCCATGGAACTGCCTTCTACCAGAAAGGACTGGGCGATGAAGACGATGATGACGGCTGCCAGCACAACTGAGATCAGCAGTGCTTCCGCATATTCCCGTATCTGTGATTTCGCCATGTCCGTGCCTCCCACCTTCCCTGTCGGCAGATTAGAAAAGAGGAGTGTCATCCCCACTCCCCTTGGGATAGGTTCCCTCAACTAGCGGCGGAGCTCCTTGATGCGAGCCGCCTTTCCGGAACGCTCTCTCAGATAATACAGACGTGCCCGGCGTACTCGGCCGTGGCGAACCACTTCGATCTTCTCAATACGAGGCGAATGGAGCGGGAATGTCCTTTCCACACCAACACCTTGGGAGACCTTGCGCACAGTGAAAGTCTCGCTCAGGCCCCCGCCTCGCTTCCTGATCACAACACCCTCAAAAACCTGGATCCTTTCGTTGTTGCCCTCAACCACCTTAACGTGTACCCGCACGGTGTCACCAGGGCCGAACTCAGGATGATCGGTTCTCATCTGCTCTTGCTCAATCGTCTTGATAAGGTCCACTGCCATTTACCCTCCCTTCGCAGGAATGTTCCTCTATCAATTCTGTTAGGATTTTGCTTTCCTCTGCGGACAGCGCTCTCGTCTGCAGCAGATCTGGACGCCGCAGCAGAGTGCGCCGCAGTGATTCTTTCAAGCGAAAGCGGCGGATCTGTTCGTGGTGTCCGCTGAGCAACACTTCAGGCACTTGAAGGTTCCGGAAACTGGCCGGCCGCGTATACTGCGGGTAGTCCAGCAGTCCGTCCTGGAACGACTCGTCCTGAAGCGAGCTCTCGGTTCCCAACACCCCAGGCAGAAGCCTGGCCACCGCATCGATCACCACCATGGCTGGCAGCTCTCCGCCGGTCAGGACATAGTCCCCGATCGACAGTTCCCAGTCCACCCAGTGCTGGCGCACGCGCTCATCGATCTCCTCGTAGTGCCCGGCGACCAAGATCAGGCGGGGCAGCTGAGCAAGCTCGGCGGCGATTTCCTGGCTGAACAACCGTCCCTGCGGGGTCAGATAGACAACGGGGGCATCACTGTCGCCCCGCACCGCTTCGATGGCCCTGACCAGAACATCCGGCCTCAGAACCATGCCGGCTCCACCACCATAGGGAGTGTCGTCGACTGTTCGGTGCTTATCTAGGGCGTAATCCCGGATGTTCCAGATCTCCACTGAGAGCAGCCCCCGCTCTCTGGCTTTCCCGATGATGCTGGCGCCCAAAGGCCCAGTGAACATCTCCGGGAACAAGGTGAGGACGTCAAAGCGCACGAACTCACCCCCCAACTCAGTCGAGCAGGCCGTCCAAAAGATGGACGATCAAGACGCCTTCCTCAGGACGGATGTCCTTCACCACGTCAGGGATAACAGGAATCAAGATCTCTTTCTGCCTGCTCACTCCCGGGTAGGTCTTGACAACATAGACATCATTGGCGCCGGTCTGCAGGACCTCGGTCACCAGCCCAAGTCGCTGCCCGGTCACCGTCTGGCACTCCAGGCCGATGATCTGGAAGATGTAGTAGCGGCCTGGCGGCAGCGGCATCAGTTCATCAACGCTGACTTTGATCAGCATGCCGCGCAGCTTCTCAGCCTCATCGATGCTGTCCACGTGGCTCAGCTTGAGGAGCAACCCGTCCTTGTGCTCACGGCATGACTCCAAGGGAAAGAGGCCAACGGGCTCTTCAGCGTCCTTTTTGAAGAGGCGCACTGCCTCCATCTGCTGGAAGCGTTCTGGAAAATCCGTATGGGGAATGATCTTGATCTCGCCCCGGTTGCCCCAGGGGCAGATCACTTCCCCCACGACGATCCAGTTAGGCTTCTCTTTCTTCGATTTCCACATGGACCTGAACCCCTGACTTGATGGCGGAAGCCTTTACAACAGTGCGGATCGCATTGGCGATACGCCCGCCTTTGCCGATCAGCCGTCCCATATCGTCAGGTGCCACATACAGGGTGTAGACCAGTTCACGCCCTCTTTCTTGGACGTCAACCGTTACCTCTTCCGGATGGCTGGCCAGAGACTTGCCTATGAATTCAACTAAGTTCTTCACACTGACCTCCTACCCTTCCTTACGGGACGCGGCAAACTTATCCATGACTCCCGCGCGCTGCAAGAGCGACTTTGCGGTATCGGATGGTCGGGCGCCCTTTTTCAGCCAATCTAGGGCTTTTTCTTCGTCAATCTCGATCTCTGCAGGATCAGCGATCGGATTGTAGTAGCCTATGCTCTCGATGAAAGCTCCATCCCGAGCGGCCCGCGCATCAGCCACCACCAAACGGTAGAACGGCCTCTTCTTTGCGCCCATCCTCTTCAGACGAATTCTCACTGCCATGTACATCACCTCCCACCTAGGATGCTGCATCTATCTATTGGAACAGGGAGAAAAGCCCCCTTTTTTTGCGCCCTTTGCCTGAACCCGAGAACTGCTTGAGCATCTGCCTGGTCTGGCTGAACTGCTTCAGCAGGCGGTTGACATCCTGCACCTTCGTGCCAGAACCCCGGGCAATCCTGCGGCGCCGGGAACCATCGATGATCTCCGGTTTGCGCCGCTCTTCCGGGGTCATGGACTTGATGATCGCCTCAATCTTCTTCAAGTGCGTCTCATCGACTTCCAGACCTTGGAGCTGTTTGGCACCACCGAGGCCCGGTATCATGCCGATCAGCTGATCGATGGGCCCCATATCCTTCATCTGCCCGATCTGATCCAGGAAATCCTCGAGTGTGAACTCGGCCTCTTTCAGCTTTGCGGCCATCTGCTCAGCTTTTTCCTGATCAACAGCCTGGGCTGCTTTCTCGATCAGGGTGAGCAGATCGCCCATGCCCAGGATGCGTGAGGCCATGCGGTCGGGATGGAATGGTTCCAACCCGTCCATTTTCTCACTCACCCCGATGAACTTGATGGGCTTGCCGGTCACAGCTTTGACCGACAGGGCAGCTCCGCCCCGGGCATCGCCATCGAGCTTGGTCAGGACCACACCGCCCACATCCAAACGCTCATTAAATGTCTGGGCTACGTTGACCGCATCCTGTCCAGTCATGGCATCAACCACGAGGAGGATCTCCGCCGGATTGACCGCTGCCTTGATCTCCACCAGCTCCTGCATGAGCTCTTCATCCACATGCAGCCTGCCGGCGGTATCGAGGATCACCACATCGTTGGCGAACTTACGGGCGTGGCCCAAGGCCGCCTTGGCAATATCCACTGGGTTCTGCTCACCCATGGTGAACACGGGAATGCCCAGCTGTTCGCCTAATACCTGGAGCTGTTTGATAGCTGCCGGCCGGTAGATGTCACAGGCGGTGAGCAGCGGGCGGTGACCCTGGCTCTTGAGCAGCCTGGCGAGCTTGCCTGCCGTGGTGGTCTTACCAGAGCCCTGCAGGCCGACCATCATGATCACGCTTGGCGGCTGGCTGGAAAGGGTAAGCCTTGCCTGGCTGCCGCCCATGAGCTTGGTGAGTTCTTCGTTGACAATGCGGATCACCTGCTGAGCAGGGGTCAGACTGCTGAGCACCTCATGGCCCGTGGCCCTTTCCTTGACCTGCCCGATGAAATCGCGCACCACCTTGTAGTTGACGTCCGCTTCCAGGAGGGCCAATCTGATCTCCCGCAGAGCCTGGTCCACATCCTTTTCGCTCAGGCGGCCCTTGCCCCTAAGTTTGCGCAGGGTATCCTGCAGGCGGGACGATAAGTTCTGAAAAGCCATGCTGGTCTCTCCTAACTCGCTCCTCGCGCTTTTTGGATCTGCTCTTCGATGGCCCGCAGCTGGGGCAGATCTCCGCACTGGCTGCGCAGCTCGCCGACGAGCTGCCCAATTCGGTTATAGATGCCCTGGCGTTCTAGGTCCTTTTTGAGCAGGCCCAGCTTCCCCTCAAGCTCCTCCATGATTGAACCCGCGCGCCGCAGCAGATCGTACACCGCCTGGCGCGAGACGTCCAGCTCTTCTGCGATCTCACCCAAGGACAGATCGTCATGGAAGTACATCTGAAAGACATCCTGCTGGCGTTCTGTCAAGAGCGGGCCATAAAAGTCAAACAGCAGACTCATGCGGAGCGTCTTTTCCATGGCC
>DURQ01000049.1 GCA_012840725.1 Bacillota bacterium | reverse complement strand
GGCGTTGACCTGCCCGACCGCACCTGCCCCGAATGCGGGACTGTTGTCCGCAAGCTCGGCTTTGACATTCCCTTTGAAGTGTTCATGGGCTTCCACGGAGACAAGGTGCCAGATATCGACCTCAACTTCAGCGGCGAATATCAGGGCCAGATCCACAGCTATACGGAAGAACTGTTCGGCAAGGAGCATGTGTACCGCGCCGGGACCATCGGAACTCTAGCAGATAAGACGGCATATGGCTTTATCATGAAGTACTTGGAACAGATCAACCAAACCAGGCGCAATGCTGAGGTCAACCGTCTGGTGAGCAAGCTCGCCGGGGTACGGCGCACCACCGGGCAGCATCCGGGAGGCATGGTGGTCATCCCTGAGGGCATGGAGGTTTACGATTTCACACCGATCCAGTATCCCGCCAATGACCCTGCCAGCGGAACAATCACCACCCATTTTGAATACCACGCCCTGGACGATTCCCTCGTGAAACTGGACATTCTGGGCCACGATGACCCGACCATGCTGCGCATGCTTCAGGATCTCACGGGCGTCGACGTCTTGGCGATCCCGCTCAACGATCCTGAGACCATGGCCATTTTCTCCTCCACAGAAAGCCTGGGAATCACGCCTGAACAGCTTGGCACTTCCGTGGGAACCCTGGGAGTTCCCGAGTTCGGCACCCGCTTTGTCCGGCAGATGCTGGAAGAAACCATGCCAAAGACCTTCAGCGACCTGATCCGCATCAGCGGACTGTCCCACGGCACCAATGTCTGGACGAGCAACGCTCAAGACCTGATCAAGGCCGGGATCACGGATATCAGCGAGGTCATCGCCACCAGAGATGACATCATGATCTACCTCATGCTCAAGGGTGTGGAAGCCAGCAGTGCCTTCCGCATCATGGAGCAGGTGCGCAAGGGGAAAGGCCTGACTGAAGCAGATGTAGAGCTGCTCAAGCAGTATGATGTCCCCCAGTGGTACATCGACTCCTGCAACAAGATCAGCTACATGTTCCCCAAGGCCCACGCTGTGGCCTATGTGATGATGGCCTTCCGCATCGCCTATTTCAAGGTGCACTATCCGCTGGCCTTTTACGCCGCCCTGTTTTCCCTTCAGACGGGCGACTTCGATGCCCAGCTTGTCAAGGGAGGGGAACAGGCGGTCAGAGCAGAGCTGGCCCGCATCGCGAGCAAAGCCTTCGATGCCACACCGAAAGAAAAGACCATGGCCACCCTTCTGGAAATCGTGCTCGAAGCTATGGTGCGAGGCGTGCAGTTCCTGCCCGTCGATCTCTACAAGTCAGACGCAGGGGTCTTTCGCATCGAAGGATCCGCGCTGCGCCCGCCCTTTGCCTCCCTGCAGGGGGTAGGCGCCAGTGCCGCTGCCAGCATCGTGCAGGCCAGAGAGCAGGGCGAATTCATTTCCGTTGAAGACCTGCGCCAGCGCGCGGGCATCACCAAGTCGGTGATCGAAGCCCTGCGCCTCCACGGCTGCCTTGAAGGCCTGCCGGAAACGAATCAATTGACACTCTTTTAGTCCTTGTGATATAATGCCACTGTAAACTATGGAGTTGCCGGGAGAGTGGGAGATCAAGCCCACTCTTTTGACGTATGGGTGCAGAAAGCGGGCATAATGTGCAAAAGGGGGAGATGTGCGCTGTGAGCCGCGTACACATCGAGAAACTGGTCAGTGATTGGACCCAGGAGATTGTGCAGGACACAGACCTGGAACTTGTGGATGTTGAGTATGTCAAAGAAGCGAGCGGCTGGGTGCTGCGCGTGTACATAGACAAACCTACCGGAGTAGATCTGGAGGACTGCCGCACGGTCAGCGAGGCTCTTGACATAAGGCTTGATGAAGCCGATCCCATCCCCGGGCCATACTGCTTAGAGGTTTCTTCTCCAGGACTGGAGCGGCCCCTTAAGAAGCCCGCAGATTTCGAGCGCTTTGCCGGGCGTAAAGTGCAGATCCGCACCTACGGCGCCATCCATGGTCGCAAGCGCTTTGAGGCAGTTCTCAACGGCCTCAAGGGAGACAGCGTTGTTTTAGAATGGGAAGGGGAGACCATTGAAATTCCCCTGGAGCTCATCGCCAAAGCCAACTTGGCTTTGGAGCTCTAAAATGGGAGGCCAACAGGGATGAATTTGGAACTGATAAACGCATTGACCGAACTGGAAAAGGAGCGGGGCATCTCAAAAGAGCTGCTCGTGGATGCCATTGAGACGGCCATCATCTCCGCCTACAAAAAGAACTACGGAGTAAGCTCCTCCTCCAGTGTGCGGGTGGAATTCAACCAGCAGACCGGCGAAATCCACGTCTTTTCCCGGCGGGTTGTTGTTGATGATGTTCAGGATGAGGCAACGGAGATCTCGCTGGAAGAGGCGCAGCAGCTGGACGCGAACTACCAGCTGGGTGATGTGGTGGAGTGGGAAGTGACTCCGGCCAACTTCGGACGGATCGCTGCCCAGACTGCCAAACAGGTGGTAATTCAAAAGATCCGTGAAGCGGAGCGTTCCATCGTTTACGACGTATACTCCAACCGGGAAGGCGATGTGGTTCTCGGCACCGTACAGCGTGCTGATCAGCGGCAGGTCTTGGTGGACCTGGGAGATGTGGAAGCGGTACTGCCGCTGGGAGAACAGATCCCCGGTGAGGCGTACACCCCGCACAAAAAGATGCGTTTTTACATTAACGAAGTGCGCCAGACCAGTAAGGGCCCCCAGGTCTTCCTGTCCCGGACCCATCCCGGGCTTCTGCGAGCCCTCTTTGAGCTTGAGGTTCCCGAGATCCAGAGCGGTGAGGTCGAGATCAAATCGGTTGCTCGTGAGGCAGGTAACCGTTCGAAAATCGCAGTCTACAGCCGTGACCCGAACATTGATCCCGTTGGCGCCTGCGTCGGCGCTCGGGGAAATCGGGTACAGGCGGTCGTGGCCGAGCTCGGCAGCGAGCGGATAGACGTTGTGCAGTGGGAGCGCGACATCAGCGACTTCGTCAAGAACGCGCTCAGTCCAGCCAAGGTCCTCTTCGTCGTTACCGATGAGGAAGACAAGGTAGCTCACACCGTGGTTCCAGACGATCAGCTCTCCCTGGCCATCGGCAAAGAAGGCCAGAACGCCCGTCTGGCAGCGCGCCTTACGGGTTGGCGGATCGATATCAAGAGCGAAACCCAAGCAGCCGAGCTGGGCCTGTCACCGCAGCCGAAGATCGCTCCGAAGCTCGAAGACATCCTGCGGCTTGAGTTCGAGGACTCGGCAGTACCCGCTGCGGCTCCCGAAGCAGTGGAAGAAGTCGAATCTGAGCCAGCTGTGGAAGTGGAGGCTGTCCCAGCGCCGGCTCCGGCACCGGCCAAACCGACCCCGGAGAAGCCTGCTGCGGCGGCAAAGCCCCGAGTCAAAGAGGAGCCCAAGGCACCTGCTGTACAACCGCTCAGCGCAGAGGATCTGGCCAGCCTGACCAATGTCACGAAGCGCAAGAGCTGGCAGGAGCGCTTTGGCAGCATCGAACAGACCCCGGCTGCGGCGCCGTCTTCGGAAAAGCAGGAAACTGCCAAGCCGAAAAAGAAGAAAGAGAGAGTTATCACGGACTTGTCGCAGCTGGACATCGCCTTCAAGTTCGATGACAAGAAGTAGGTGGTAGAGCATGCGCAAAAAGCACGTCCCCATGCGAACCTGCGTGGGCTGCCGTACCGCGGCGCCGAAGCGGGAGTTGATTCGGGTTGTGCGCAGCCCGGATGGGGAAGTGTCCCTAGATCTGGTCGGCAAGAAAGCGGGAAGAGGCGTGTACATCCATCCTGATGAACGCTGTCTGGAAAACGCCGTAAAGGGGCGTCAGATCCAGCGGGCACTGGAAACGCCGATCTCCGACGAACTTTTGGCAGACCTGAAGCGGGTGCTCCATGAAGAACAGGAACAGTGAGGCGGGTAAGTTTTACAGTTATCTAGGATTGGCCATGAGGGCCGGTAGAGTAGTGTCGGGGGAAGATGCAGTCGAAAGTGCGGCGCGGCGCGGAAAGGTTCAGCTTCTGATCGTCGCCGAGGACGCCTCTGAGAACACCCGCCGCAAGTTCAGCGCACTGGCCCGCTCTTACCGCATCCCAGAAGTCATCTCGGGTAAAAAAGAACTATTGGGTCAGGCCATGGGAAGGGCGCCGCGGGCAGTGGTGGGCGTGACGGATCGTGGTTTCGCGCGGATGCTGAGTGAAAGCGTGCAGGGGTCAGTGCAGGAGAACGATGAGGAGTGATGCCGATGACGAATAAGATCAGAATTTACGAGCTGGCGAAGGAACTCGATTTGAAGAGCAAGTTCATAATTGAGTTCCTCAACGACCTCGGTGCTGATGTGTCCAACCACATGAGCTCCATCGATGAGGATATTGCCAACATGCTCCGGGAGCATTTTGCTCCCGAGGAAGAGGTGGCACTAGTGCCCGAGGAAGACGAAGAGAAGGTCCTCAAGAAGAAGCGCCGGACGCACAAAGACGACGAGGACCGCGATGCTGCTCTCAAGCTGCGCGGCAAGAAAAAGGCCGGCAACAGAAGAGACCGGACTCAGGAACCGCCTGCGGCAGAGAAGAAGTCCAAACGCCTGGTTCTGGGAGAGAGCATAGCAGTCAATGAGCTGGCGCAGAAACTAGGGGTGGCCGGTACTGAAGTAGTCAGACAGCTCATGAAGATCGGCGTCATGGCTTCCCTCGCCCAAAGCGTAGACTACGAGGCCGCTTCCGCTGTGGCCAAACACTTTGGAGTAGAGACAGAACCCCAGCGTGACCTGGCAGAAGAGGTATTTGCTCCAGCCGAGGCGGATCCGGCCAATCTCGAACCCAGACCCCCGGTTGTCACCATCATGGGGCATGTTGACCACGGCAAGACCACGCTTCTGGACTTCATCCGCAAGACGAAGGTGACAGCCACAGAGGCCGGCGGCATCACCCAGCATATCGGCGCCTATCAGATTGAGTACCGGGGCCGGAAGATCACGTTCCTGGACACACCGGGACACGAGGCCTTCACAGCCATCAGGGCTCGTGGAGCGAGGGTCACCGACATCGCTGTCCTTGTGGTCGCGGCCAACGACGGCGTAATGCCTCAGACAGTTGAGGCCATCAACCACGCCAAGGCTGCTGATGTTCCCATCATCGTTGCCATCAACAAGATGGATCTGCCTGCCGCCAATTCAGATAGGGTTAAGCAAGAACTGACCGAGCACGGCCTGCTTGTGGAAGAGTGGGGTGGCGACACCATCGCGGTACCCATTTCGGCTCTGCGCGGCGAGGGAATAGAAGATCTCCTCGAAATGATCCTCCTGGTTGCTGACATGGAAGATGTTCAGGCAGATCCCACGTGCCCTGCTCGCGGCACCGTAATCGATGCCAAACTAGACCGGGGCCGGGGGCCTGTGGCCACCGTGCTCATTTCCCAGGGAACTCTCCGGGTGGGCGATGCCTTTGTAGTGGGCAACTACTGCGGCAGAGTCCGGGCTCTGATCAACGATCAGGGTGAGACAATTAAGGAAGCGACTCCTTCCACGCCCGTTGAAGTTTTGGGCATTTCCGATGTTCCGCAGGCCGGCGATGCCTTCGTTGTAGTACCAGATGAGCAGACAGCGCGCCAAGTGGCCGCGATCCAGCAGCAGAAGCAGAGAGAAAAGGACCTGAGCAAGACCAGCCGGGTCACCTTGGATGACCTGTTCCGGAGGATTCAGGAGGGCGAAGTCAAAGAGCTCAATCTCGTTATCAAGGCGGACGTCCAGGGTTCGGCAGAAGCGGTGCGGAGCTCCTTGGAGAAGCTTTCCACCGATGAAGTGCGGGTCAATGTTATCCATCAGGGCGTGGGCGCCATTTCCGAATCCGACGTGCTGCTGGCCAGTGCCTCCAATGCAGTTATCATTGGTTTTAACGTGCGCCCTGAACCCAACGCCCGGAAGGCCGCAGACCGTGATGGCGTAGACATCCGTACATATCGCGTGATCTACAACCTGCTCGACGATGTCAAGGCGGCCATGGCGGGCCTCCTTGATCCTGAATTCAAAGAAGAAGTGCTCGGCCGGGCCGAAGTGCGCAAGACGTTCAAAGTCCCAGGCGGCGTTGTGGCAGGCTGCTATGTGCTGGACGGCAAGATCACCCGGGCCTCCGAAGTTCGCCTGCTGCGGGACAATGTGATCGTCCATGAAGGGAAGATCTCTTCTCTCAGGCGCTTTAAGGATGATGTGCGCGAAGTGGCCCATGGCTACGAATGCGGCATCGGCCTTGAGCGTTTCAACGACGTGAAAGAAGGCGACATCCTCGAAGCATTCACCATGGTGAAGGTGGAACGAAGTCTTTAGGACGGTGACAGCGAGATGTCAGAAAGGTTAGCCCGTTTAGCCCAAGAAATCAAAAAAGAAGTGAGCAGCATTCTGGCCACAGAAGTGAAAGACCCACGCCTCGGCATGATCAGCATCACCGATGTGGAGGTCGCGCGCGATTTGGCCGTGGCCAAGATCTACTTCAGCCAGCTGGGCGACGAAGAAGAACGGGCCCGCACGCTGGAGGGGCTGGAGCGCGCCAAAGGCTTCATCCGCACTGAGCTGGCGAAACGCCTGCGCCGCGTGCGGCACACACCAGAGATAGTCTTCTTGTTTGACCCTTCTCTGGAACACGGAACCAAAATGGACGCAATCCTCAAGACGCTGCAGATCACCAAGGAAGATGGAGTGAGCAATGAACAGCCTGGAACAGATCGCCCAGTTCCTCCACGATCATGACGACTTCATCATTGTCGGCCACGAAGGGCCAGACCCGGACAGCCTCGGCTCCATGCTCGGGCTCTATTTCGGATTGACCAAACTGGGCAAACGATGCCGCACTGTGAGCGCGGATCCGCTGCCGCCCTATTTGAGCTGGCCCGGCTTGGATCAGATCGAATTCCGGGGTGAAGAGTTTTCACCTGGCGAGAGCACCGTGATCGTGGTTGACTGTGAACCGCAGCGCACGGGAGCGATCTCCAGCGGGGTGCTGCAGGCAAAGCGCCTGGTGAACATAGATCACCACCAGCGTGGCCGGGGCGTGGGTGATCTCGTCTATGTGGCGCCGGAAGAGGCAGCCACCAGCGTCATCATCTACAGGCTTCTGAGCAAACTCGGCATCTCCCTGGACAAGGAGATTGCCACCGCCTTGTACGCCGGCATTGTTGGTGATACCGGCAGTTTTCGCCACGCCAACACCAACAGCGAAGTCCTGCGCATCGCCGGTGAGCTCATGGATTTCGGCCTGGAACCGGCACGCATCGCCAGGGAAATCTTTGCCATGCAGCCCCTGGGGTTTCTGAGGCTCCTCGGCTTTGCCCTCAGCAACCTGCAGACGGCGCAGGACGGCAAGCTGGTCTGGATGTCTGTCAGCTATGGCGATTTCCTGCGCTATGGCGTGGATCCCGAAGCCACCGATCATCTCGTGACCTACGCCCGCATGCTTGACAGCGCTGAGATCGCCATGGTATTCCGGGAGGTCAGCCCCGGGCTGGTCAGGCTCGGCCTGCGGGCCAATAACGTTGATGTGGCTGCTCTGGCGCGTCACTTCGGGGGAGGAGGCCACAGATTGGCCTCAGGTGCCACTCTTCACGGCGACCTTGAAGAGCTTGTGTCCACCGTGACAAGCACGGCCGAGCGTTACATACTGACAGGTGAGATCGATGGACGGGGTAATTAACGTTCTAAAACCACCTGGGATGAGCTCGCACCAGGTGGTGGCCTATCTCCGCAGACTGCTCGGGCAGCGGCGCATCGGCCATGGGGGAACCCTCGATCCGGGCGCCAGCGGCGTTCTGCCCATTTTAGTGGGTAGGGCCACCCGCCTCTCCGATTACATGCTGGACTATGACAAGACGTATGCAACCGAACTCACCCTCGGCATCGCGACCAGTACCCAGGACGCCAGTGGAGAGACAACGGGGATGAAAACGGACTTCACCGTCTCCCCACGACAGCTCGCCGATGTACTGGCCTCTTTCCAGGGCCCCATCTGGCAGACTCCGCCCATGGCCTCCGCTGTGCGAGTGGGCGGGAAGAGGTTGTACGAGCTCGGCCGCCGCGGCCTGGAAGTGCAGCGCCAGCCCAGAAAAGTCCACGTTCATTCCATAAACATCATGGCTATCTGGCACGAAGGAGAGAAGCTGGGCTTTGGCACCCGGGTTTTGCTGAAGATCAACTGTTCCAAGGGTACCTACGTCCGCACCCTGTGCCACGATATTGGAGAAAAACTTGGTGTCGGCGGCCACATGTCCTTCCTCACCCGGATGAGCAGCGGCCCGTTTCACAGCGCCGATGCTTTCACCTTGGAGGAGATAGGGGAGCTGGCCGGACAAGGCAGAGCTGACTTCCTCCTGCCCATGCAGAGTGCTCTGCCCCACTGGGTGCAGGTCAAGGTCCATCCCCTTGTGGAGGAGCGGGTGAAAAACGGCAGCTTCATCCTGCCGGAGCACCTCCTTGATGTTCCCACCACCCTCACGGTGGGGGAAGAAGTGATCCTCCTGAGTTTGGAAGGGGAAATGCTGGCTCTGGCCGAGATTAAAAAAACCGACAGCCTGATCTGCCATCCCTTTAGAGTCTTTGGAAAATAGGTGCCGTGCATGGAACTTAGATGGATAAACGAACAGAAAACCTCCGCCCGCAGTGTCGCCCTGGGGACCTTCGATGGGGTGCACTTGGGCCACCAGAAGCTACTGGAGACGGCGGTTGCCTGCAGGCCAGCAGGGGGAACCAGCGCCGTCTTTACCTTTGATTATCCTCCCGAGCAGTTTTTCCGAGGGCAGTTCCGCCTGCTCAGCGCGTTTGAGAGCAAAGTCCAGCTCATCCAGTCCTGCGGTATCGAAGAAGTGGCCTGGCTGCCCTTCGGTCAGGAAATTGCGGAACTGGACGCAGAGGAGTTTGTGCGCCATTTGATCATGGCTGAGCTTAAGGCGGTGCACGTTATCTGCGGCTTCAACTACCGCTTCGGACGGGGCCGCGCGGGCGATGTCGAGTTCCTGCAGGAACAAGGCCGCAGGTATGGCTTCAACGTGACGGTCGTGCCTTCGGTTCACGGCAGGAGCGGGGAGCTGATCAGCAGCACCTTGATCCGCAGCCTGCTTGCGGAAGGGCAGATTCAAGAGGCAGCAGAGTGCCTGGGCCGTTTCCCAGCCTACCGAGGCGTGGTGGTGCCGGGACAGGGTCGCGGCCGCCAGCTTGGGTTCCCCACGGCCAATCTTGAGATTGACCCCCGTCTGGTACTGCCCCGAGACGGAGTGTATCTCACCTGGTGCCTACTTCCCGATGGCAGGGGCTTTCCAGCCGTCACTTCCATCGGGCGGAACCCCACGTTTGCCGGACAGGTGCAGACGGTCGAGGTTTATTTATTGGACTTCGACGGAAACCTCTACGGTGAGATCCTGGAGCTTCAGTTCCTGGAACGGATGAGGGAGATCATCTGCTATCCAACCCCCGATGCGCTGAGCGCTCAGATCGACCAGGATGTGGAGCAAGCCCGGAAGCTCCTCTGGCATTATCATTTACAAGATGCCAGAGTTGTGCTAAAATAACTGTGTACTGGCGCACAAACGTGCGCACACAGCCCTTCGCTAGGAACAGCGTACCTCCGGCGCTGCTCTTGGGGAGTGGTGTGGGACAATTCTTGGAGGTGGTATTGTGATTTCCCCAGAAGTAAAAGCTGAGATCATCAAGAAGTACAGTCGCCATGAAGGCGACACGGGTTCTCCCGAAGTACAGATCGCGATCCTGACACACAGGATTCAAGAACTGACAGAGCATCTCAAGGTCCACAAGAAGGACCATCATTCCAGAAGAGGCCTCTACAAGATGATCGGGCAGAGGCGCGGTCTTTTGAACTACCTAATGAAGAAAGACATCGAGCGCTACCGCAATCTCATAGAGGAGTTAGGTTTGCGTCGGTAACAAACGAGCGGGCGACTATCCCGCTCTTTTTTGGATCGCGATCGGCTATACTAGCTGTAGCTGAGAACATACACAATGGAGGTTAGATTATGCAGACCGAATTTCGAAGGGAGTTGGCCGGACGGCCCTTGACTCTTGAGTTCGGCGGTGTTGCCAAGCAGGCAAACGGCTCGTGCTTGGTTCGCTACGGCGAGACCGTAGTGTTGGTCACCGCAACAATGAGCAAGGAACCCCGGACGGGCATCGACTTCTTCCCCCTACTGGTCGACTATGAAGAGCGCCAGTACGCTGTAGGCCGCATTCCCGGCGGCTGGGGGAGGCGGGAAGGCCGCCCCAGCCAGGAAGCTATCCTGGCTGCGAGGATGATCGACCGCCCGCTGCGGCCGTTGTTCCCAAAGGGCTTCCGCAACGACGTACAGATCGTGGCCACGGTCCTTTCCGTTGACAAGAACAATTCGCCAGCGATTGCTGCTCTGATTGGTGCCAGCGCCGCCCTTTCAGTGTCGAACATCCCCTTTTACGGCCCGGTTGGGGCGGTGAGAGTGGGGCTGGTCGATGGCAAGCTTGTCATCAACCCGACCCTGGCGGAACAGGCTGAATCAGATCTGGATATCACCATCGCCGGCACCAAAGACGCCGTCACCATGGTGGAAGCAGGCGCTAACGAGGTTTCTGAGCAGGTGATCCTGGACGCCATTTCCTTCGGGCATGATGTGATCAAGGAACTCTGCCTGATGCAGGAAGAGATCCAGGCTCAGATCGGCAAAGAAAAGGTGGAGGTCCCCGTTTTCCAGCCCACCGTTGAGTTGGACCGCTGGGTGCGGGAACATGTATATGAAGAGATCGTCCAGGCCCTGAAGGCCAGCGAGAAGCTGGAAAGGGAGAGGCTCCTCGACGAAGTGCAGGCCGGCGCGCACGAGGCCTATCAAGAAGAGTTTGGCGAAGAGCAGTACACCGAGCACAGCCAGCTCATCGATGCCGTCTTTGACGCCGTGCTGAAAGAAGAAGTCCGCCGTTCCATCACCAAGGACAAGATCAGACCCGATGGACGCAGGCCAGATGAGATTCGTCCCATCACCTGTCAGGTAGGGATTCTACCCAGAGCTCACGGGAGCGGCCTGTTCACCAGGGGACAGACCCAGGTGCTGACCTCGGTTACCTTGGGGCTGAAGTCCGATGAGCAGCTTCTGGACAGCCTCACTGATGAGGAAAGCAAGCGCTACATCCATCACTACAACTTCCCACCGTACAGCGTGGGCGAAGTTCGGCCCATCCGCGGTCCGGGACGCCGGGAGATCGGCCACGGAGCCTTGGCAGAGCGTGCCTTGGTGCCCGTAGTGCCCTCTGAAGAGGAATTCCCGTACACCCTGCGCCTGGTTTCTGAGGTGCTGGAGTCCAACGGATCGTCGTCCATGGCCAGTGTCTGCGGCAGCACCCTCGCCTTGATGGACGCTGGTGTTCCCATCAGGCGGCCGGTGGCGGGTATCGCCATGGGTCTGGTCATGATGGACGGTGATTACACCATCCTCACTGACATCCAGGGTCTGGAAGACGCCCTTGGAGACATGGACTTCAAAGTGGCTGGGACCACAAAGGGCATTACAGCCCTCCAGATGGATATCAAAATCGGTGGTGTCACTCAGGCCATCCTGGCGGAGGCCCTGGAGCAGGCGAGCAAAGGGCGCATGTTCATCCTGGGCAAGATCCTCGAGTGCATCGAGAAGCCCCGTCCCGACCTGTCTCGCTACGCGCCGCGCATCATCACCATGGAGATTCCTGTTGACAAGATCCGCGACGTCATCGGCCCAGGCGGCAAGATCATCCGAGACATCATCGCCCGCACCGGCGTTGAGATTGATATCGAAGATGACGGCCGTGTCTACATCGCTTCCACAGACGAAGAGGGCGGGAAAAAGGCTCAACAGCTCATCCAACGCTATGTCAAGGATGTGGAAGTGGGCGAGACTTACCTCGGCGTGGTCAAGCGCATCATGAACTTCGGGGCGTTCGTTGAGATTCTGCCCGGTAAAGAAGGTCTGGTGCACATCTCCCAGCTGGAGAACAAACGGGTCAAGAAGGTTGAAGATGTGGTCAACATCGGCGATGAGGTTCTTGTCAAGGTCGTCGAGATCGACAAACAGGGCAGGATCAACCTTTCCCGCAAGGAAGCTCTGGCAGAGGCCCAGGAAAACAACAAATAACAGAGAGTACTTGAATCAACAGCGCAACAAAGCAGGTGTTCAGAAAGCCTGCTTTTTTTCATACCATGCTTCGCCTCAGCCTGTCGGCCCTGAAAGCTTTGCATCTGAAGGGGGCATACCAAATGAAAAGGCGCGGAGGAGGCGGGACTGTGGAGTGCGCGCTTCAGTGGGGTGTCGTGCTGGCAGCGCATCAGCGGGGAGAACGTCAAGAACTAGTGGTTCGCCTGCGCTCCAGGGTGGCACAGGCTGTGTGCTACCCAGAACTGAGTGGGAACTGTCAGCCAGGTGACCGTGTGCTGGTGAACACGACTGCGGTGGACTTGGGGTTGGGCACAGGAGGTTGGCACTTCGTGCTCGCGGTGGAAGGGCAGGAGACCGCTCTTTCTCCTAAGCCTGGGCATATCATCAAACTGCGTTACACTCCCCTTCAGGGGCGAGTTCTGTCTGTCGAGGAAGAAGCTAGCCCTTATCACGAGGCCATGGCAGCAGCCGACTCCCTGCACGAACTACCTGTGGCCGTAGGGAGCCTGCACAGCATGTTGGCACCGCTGGCCTGGATCACAGCTCACAAGTGTCCCGGCAGGCGTCTGTGCTATCTCATGAGCGACGGTGCGGCCCTGCCCATATCCTTCAGCAGTACAGCAGCCAAGCTTAAGGAGGGAGGACTCCTCGCCCTGACCATCACCTTCGGGCATGCCTTTGGGGGCGATCTGGAAGCGGTCAATATCTACAGCGCGCTGCTGGCTGCAGAGCATGCGGCCAAGGCCGATCTGGCTGTTGTGCTCATGGGTCCTGGCGTGGTCGGTACGGGAACAACCTGGGGAACCACAGCCGTGGAGCAGGGCGTCTTCCTGAACGCAGTACTGCAGTTGGGCGGCGTTCCGGTGGCGGTGCCCCGGATGAGTCAGGCAGATCCCAGGCCGAGGCACCGCGGCCTAAGCCATCACACCCAAACGGTGCTCAGAAAGGTTGTGTGCGGACGGGTTTTCCTGCCCCTGCCGGTCTGCTTTCAAGGCTTTGAAGGCTGGCGAGAGCAGCTGGAAGGCCTGGAGCATCACATTTCCTGGGAGGACACGGAGGAAGCCTTCCGACAGCTGACTGAAGCCGATCTGACCTTTTCCAGCATGGGAAGGGGCCCGGGAGAAGATCCTCTGTTCTTTCACGGAGTGGCGGCAGCGGCGCTTTTCCTGTGCCGGCTCCTTACTCGCTGACAAGGGTTAAGGGTTGTCGCCATTTGCACTTTGTTGTATGATTGTTATTATAGATGTGACAGCCTGCCCAAGGAGGAGCGGCAGTATGAATACGGGCCTTTTCCGCAAATCAGCTCTGGAAAGGGTTTCCTCGCCTGAGCAGCTAAATGAGTACATCAAAGTGACCAATCCCGGGGTATGGGGTGTTCTTCTGGCCTGCTTGGTGCTCCTGGCAGCCGTGGGTTTCTGGGCCGTTTACGGCAGCATTCCCGACACTATCCACGCCTTCGGGATCATTTTTCCTGAGCACGGCGTTGCCCAGGTGGTGCCTGCCGCAGGTGGCCGCATCACCAACATGCGGGTGAGAGTCGGCGATTACGTGCGGGTCGGACAGATTCTTGCTGTGATCCCCCAGGAAGACTTGATCAGAAGGATCAACGATGCCCGCAATCAACCGGAGCCCGATGAAGAACTGATCGCCGGCCTGATGGCGGAATACGAACGAAAATCCCTTGTGTTATCTCCCGTGTCTGGAGTTGTGCTCTCCGCCCGCCGAACTGATGAGACGGTAACAGAGACGGAAGTTATCGCGACCATCGTCAAGATGGAAGAGTACGCCGATCAGCATCAGGTGATCACCTACGTCCCCATCGCCGTCGCCCAAAGGTTGAAGGAAGGGATGGAGGTTCAAGTGTCCCCCGAGTTTGCCCCTCGGGAGAAGTTCGGCTTCATCTACGGACATATTACCGGCATCGGGACCTATCCCGTCTCTGAGGAAGATATCCTGGCTGTTGTTGGCAGCATGCAGTATGCCCAGAGGCTCCTGCCCAATGAAAACAGCGTTGAGGTAAGGGTAACCCTTGCCGTGGATCCGGCCTCCCCCAATGGAGTCAGATGGTCCAGCGACAAGGGGAAAAACCTCACCCTACCGTTAGGCACTTACTGCCGCCTGCAGATCGTGGTGCAGAATTACCGGCCGATCCAGCTGATGCTCTGATCAGGGGAGAAGACCATGGCCAGAGTTGTAAAAGTTCCCATCATCATGCAAATGGAAGCTCTGGAATGCGGAGCAGCCTGCCTGTGTATGGTCATGGCCTACCACGGCAAGTGGCTGCCCCTTGAGCAGCTCCGGGAAGAGTGCGGCGTTTCCCGCGATGGCAGCAAAGCCAGCAGCCTCGTGATCGTAGCCCGAGCCCATGGGTTGAAAGCTCAGGGTTACCGTAAAGACCCTGAGGGCCTGCGGGATATCCCGCTGCCAGCGATCATCCACTGGAACTTTAATCACTTTGTGGTCTTCTGCGGCTTCAAGAAGGGCCGGGCGGTGCTGAATGATCCCGGCCGGGGCAGGGTGGAGGTCTCCATGGCGGAATTCGATGAAGCCTTCACCGGCGTTGTCCTCTGTTTTGAAAAGACAGAGAACTTTACGCCTTCGGGCAAACCGAGAAGCGTCTGGGAGTTTGCCAAAGCCCGGCTGAAGGGGACGGCCCCCGCGTGCGCCTTTGTCATGCTCACGGGGATCATGCTGACAGGAGTGCAGCTGCTCACGCCTGTCTTTTCCCGTATCTTCATGGACCAGGTTCTGTCTGGTCAGAATGCTCAGTGGCTGTCCGCCCTCCTTGCTGCGATGACTGCTGCTCTGATCTTCCAGTTTGCCGTAAATGCCACGCAGGCGCTCCACTGGCTGAAGATCGAAGCGAAGCTTGCGGTTGAAGCCAACGCGTCGTTCATGTGGCACGTTCTCAGGCTGCCTGTTGGATTCTTCGCTCAGCGCTACATAGGCGATATCGCCAGCCGGCAGTCGAGTAACGAACAGATAGCTGCCACGCTTATCGGCCAGCTCGCGCCGGTCTTCCTCAACCTGCTGCTGCTCGTGGCCTATTTAGGGCTCATGATCAGGTACAACGCCCTGCTGGCCGCGGTGGGAATAGCCGCAGCAGTCATGAACCTCATGGCAATGCGTCTGGTCTCCAAACGGCGCGTTGATATGAGCCGTGTCGCCCTGCGTGATGGCGGTAAGCTGATGGGTGCTACCATGTCTGGCTTCGAGATGATCGAGACCATCAAGGCATCAGGAGCGGAAAACGCCTTTTTCCAGCGCTGGGCAGGCTACTTCGCCAAGTACCACAATGCGCAGGTCGATTTTCAAAAAGCTAACCAGTTCTACGGCACCATCCCTCCGCTGCTGCAGCAGATCTGCAACATTGCGATCCTCATGATCGGTGTCTACCTGATCCTCGACGGCACCTTCACTATCGGCATGCTCCTGGCTTTCCAGGGCTTCACTTCTTCCTTCCTCGGCCCAGTACAGCAGCTGGTGGGCGTATCCCAGTCTTTCATCGAGATGCGATCGCAGATGGAACGGGTGGAAGATGTTTTCAACTACCTTCCAGATGTGGAAAGCTCCGAGGCGGAGGCTGACTTCCCCTTGGAGAAACTGAAAGGGGAAGTGGAGCTGCGCAATGTTACCTTCGGCTACAACAAAACGGCGCCTCCACTTATCGAAGACTTTTCACTGAAGCTGAAGCCTGGAGGAAGCATCGCCTTCGTGGGCTCCTCCGGCAGCGGCAAGTCCACCTTAGGGAAGCTCATCTCGGGTCTGTACCAGCCCTGGTCTGGTCAGATCTTCTTTGACGGAATACCCCGGGAGCGCATACCGAGAAGGGTCCTTACCTCGTCCATTGCCGTGGTTGATCAGGACATTGTGCTTTTTGAGGACACGGTCTTTGATAACGTCACCCTGTGGGACAAGTCCATTGATGAAGCTGCAGTGATCCAGGCCTGCAGAGACGCCCAGATCCATGAGGATATTATGCTGCGGGACGGTGGTTACGGTCACGTGATCAGAGAGGGCGGCAAGAACTTTTCCGGCGGCCAGCGGCAGCGCCTGGAAATCGCCCGGGCTCTGGCGCAGCAGCCCACGGTGCTGATCCTGGACGAAGCCACCAGCGCCCTGGACACGAAAACGGAGCAGCTGATCATGGAAGCGGTGAAGGCCAAGAAGATCTCGCTGATCGTCATCGCTCACCGCCTGTCCACCATCAGGGACTGCGATGAGATCATTGTTCTGGATAACGGCAGAGTCGCGGAGCGGGGAACCCACGAGCAGCTGATCGAGCTTGGCGGGAAGTACAGCGCCTTAGTGAGCACCTAAGGACGGTGAGGTGAGCACCGTGTCGTCCAATCCACAACTGCAGAAACGCGTAGATTACGACAACAAAGCCATGGCAGATGCCGTTTCTGACCTCCTGTCCGTTGTGGGGCGGAAGAGGGTGGAGCGTCCCAGCCATGAAAGAAAAGAACAGCTGCAGATGGCCCTGGAAGCCATCTTTGCTGCGCTGTCCCTTCCCATTCCGGACGTTCCCCAGGATGTGCAGGAGCTGGATCTGCGCCTCGATTACATGCTGCGCCCTTCAGGTGTGATGCGCAGGCGAGTGGAGCTCAAAGGCAGGTGGTGGCAGAACACCATGGGACCCCTTCTGGGCAGCACCAAGTCAGGAGACGTGGTGGCAATTCTCCCTGCCCCGCTGGGGGGATATTTCTTTTTGGACCCCTCCTCGGGTAAGCGGGTGAAGGTTAAGAGCAAAACAGCAGAACTTCTCGAGAGAGATGCCTTCTGCTTTTACCGCAGCCTTCCCGCGCGCCAGCTCAAGATCCGTGACCTGCTCATCTTCATGCTGCGTTCCCTTGATATGGGAGATGTGCTCTTCGTGCTGCTGCTGAGCCTTTTGGTCAGCCTGTTGGGCCTGTTTACTCCTTACATGAACAAGCAGATCTTCGACAGCGTCATCCCCACAGGAACCAAGGGCGATCTACTGCCCGTCGCAGCCCTGCTCTTGGGGGCAACAATCGGATCGGCGCTGTTTACCATGTCCCGCACGCTGGCGCTTCTTCGCCTGCGGGACAAGATGAACCACTCTGTCCAGTGTGCCGCTATGGCACGGATGTTCACTCTTCCCGTGTCCTTTTACAAGGACTTCGCCGCCGGCGAAACCGCCCGGAGAGCGATGAGCATCAACTCACTCACAGAAATGCTCTCTGATTCAGTGCTGACAAGTGCGCTGGCCGCCCTTTTTTCCTTTGTCTACATCTTTCAGATGTTCAGTTTTGCCCCCATCCTGGTCGCTCCGGCGGTTCTGGCCATCGTTGCCCTGCTGCTGGTTACATTTCTCAGCACCTCGGTCAGGCAGAAACATATGCGCAAGATGATGCAGCTGTCGGCCAAACTGGATGGTCTGGTTTTCGGCCTGTTCAGCGGCATCCAGAAGATCAAAATCGCGGGTGCTGAGCGGCGTGCCTTCGCCAAGTGGGCGGCCAACTACCGAGACGTAGGCAGGCTCAGGTACAACCCACCCCTGTTGATGCCCTTGAGCAGCGCGGTTTCAACGCTTCTCATGTTTGGCAGCACCATCACGGTTTATTTCTTCGCCGGCAGCCGAGGCGTCTCCCCCTCAGACTTCATCGCCTTCACTGTCGCCTACGGCGCCGTGAGCAGCGCCCTCATGTCCTTGGGCAGCGCAGCCATCGCGCTGGCCAATGTCAAGCCCCAGTTGGAGATGGTGAAGCCCATCTTGGAGGCAGTGCCGGAGGTAGATGAGAACAAGCGGCAGGTTACATCTCTGTCCGGCTTGATCGAGGTCTCAAATGTCACTTTCAGTTACACAAAGGATGGCCCTCCGGTCTTGAGAAACCTCAGCCTGAAGGTGGAACCCGGAGAGTATGTGGCCATCGTCGGCCGTTCCGGCAGCGGGAAGTCCACGCTCATGCGGCTTCTGCTCGGCTTTGAAACACCGAACTCTGGAGCCATTTACTACGACGGCCACGATCTCAAGACACTCGATGTGCGGAGTGTTCGTCAGTGTATCGGGGTAGATCTCCAGGATGCAAAGCTCTTCCTAGGCAGCATTTATGCGAATATCATCATCACGGCCCCTTGGGCCACCCTAGAAGATGCCTGGGAAGCGGCGCGGCTGGCCGGTGTGGACGAAGACATCCGCGCCATGCCCATGGGCATGCACACCTTGATCAGCGAAGGTGGAGGGGGGATCTCAGGAGGCCAAAGGCAGAGACTGCTGATCGCCCGGGCGATCATAGCCAAGCCCAGCATCCTGCTCCTTGACGAGGCGACATCGGCTTTGGACAACATCACCCAGGAAGCGGTGATCAAGAACCTGGCCAAACTGAAGTGCACCAGGGTTGTGATCGCACACCGGCTTTCCACGGTTCAGGGATGCGATCGCATATTGGTTATGGACGAGGGCACTGTCGTGGAGGAAGGAACCTACGACGAACTCATGGCCCGGAAAGGTCTCTTTTTCGAGTTCGCATCGCGGCAGATCCAATAGCTCCACATATTTAGGCTTGAGTACAGCATGTTTTCTCGGTTTTTGTGCTCCGCATCTGGGAACCGAACACCAGATCATGTATACTCTATCTCAAGACGGCCACTAGGGGAGGGGATGACAGGGTGAGCACCACGATAATCTTCGTGCGGCATGGCGAGACAGCATGGAACCTGGAACTCCGCTACCAGGGCCAAGGAGATAGCCCCCTTTCTGAACAGGGGGTCGCCCAGGCGAAACGAGTAGGAGACTTCTTGAGCCGGAGGAAGATCGCCGCTGTGTACACCAGCGATCTTGGGCGGGCGGTGTTTACAGCCGAGACGATCGCCCAGCATCACGGCCTGAAGCCCATCGCCGATCAGCGCCTGCGGGAGATGACTTTCGGCGTTTGGGAAGGCTTAACCCGCGCTGAAGTACTGGAACGCTACGCCGATCTGTATTACGCACGGCTGGAAGACAGCTCTGCACACCCCGTTCCTGGCGGAGAGCAGCCGGAAGATGTGGTGAAGCGACTGTTGAGCTGCCTGGACGACTTGGTGCACAGGCACGATGGAGAGACCATCGTGATCGTCTCCCACGGGGCTGCTCTGCGCCTGACTCTGGCCGCGCTGCTGGGCATACCTCTCAACAGGTCCCACTGCCTCAGCCAGAACAACGGTGGAATCTCCGAGCTCATCTACAGTCCAGATAATGCCTCCTGCCCGTGGCGGGTCCTCACGATCAACAGCACGGGGCATCTCGGCTAGCATAATCCCTGGGCTCAAGGCATACAGTTAGATGATGCTTTGAGCCAGAGGGGTGTTAGCTGTGTTCATGGCGGGGGCCGCCTGGGAACTGATCAGCAGGTACTTCATGCGTCATCTTCCGCTCTACGTAGCCCTTATTCTCTTGTTCACCACCGGCCTGGGTTTTGGCGCCCTGGCCACGCAGAAGCTGTCGCCGATGCAGAAGGAGGATCTGGCTAACTACACAGCCGCAGTCTATGCCTCGCTGGCCGAAAACGGCTCCGAGCGCACCGAACGGGCTCAGGCATTCCTCCAGAGCATCCAGGACAATGTGATCAAGACCGCAGGCCTGGTTTTCCTGCTCGGCCTAACAGTGATCGGCGCACCCTTGATCCTTGCCGTTGTCTTTGCCCGTGGTTTTGTACTGGGCTTTACCGTGGGTTTCCTGGTGCAGGATGCTGCGGTAAAGGGGCTGGTCTTGTCAACCACCTGCATACTGCCGCACAACGCCCTGGTGATCCCAGCACTGCTTTTGGGAGCCGAAGGTGCCCTGTCCTTTGCGGGAAGCGCCTTCCGAACGCTCACGGGGCTGTCAAGGGAGAGCGTGCAGGGGCAGCTTGCCACCACCGCTCTGCTGGCCATCTGCAGCGGGCTGCTCTTTGTGGCCGCTGCCTTTGTGGAAACCTACATCACTCCCGTCCTGGTCCAGCTTGGTCGGGGGTTTCTAACCTGAGGGGGTGGTCCGAGTTTGAACTGGCCGCGCATCCTATCTGAATACTCTGCCTACCTGCAGGTAGAAAAAGGGCTCTCTGGAAACACCGTTCAGGCCTACCTGAGCGATCTCCGCCAGTTTCAGGCCTTCCTTCACGAGCTCGGACTCGATTTCGCGGAGGTCGACTCAGAAGTGGTGGCCTTGTACTTGAACCATCTGGCCGATCAGGCCCTTTCCCCCCGGAGCAGGGCGCGCAAAACCTCTGCCCTGAAGAATTTCTTCGCCTACCTGGTGGAAGAGGAACTCGCGGACGACAACCCCTGTGCCTATCTGGCCGCCCCCAAACTCCCGCGGCGGCTCCCCAATATCTTGAGCGAACAAGAGGTGGTCGCCCTTTTGGAGGTCCCGCAGCTGGACAAGCCCGCCGGCTACCGCGACCGGGCGATGCTGGAAGTCCTGTACGCTTCTGGGCTGCGCGTTTCGGAGCTCCTCGCGCTCGACCTGGGTGACATCGATGAAATGGGCTTTGTACGCTGCCTGGGCAAGGGAAGCAAGGAACGGATCGTGCCGGTGGGGTCCCATGCCCTGCGGGCGACAGAGCTCTACCTGAACTACGCTCGACCGCGCCTCTGCAAGAACTTCCGCGAGCGAGCCCTCTTCGTAAACCAAAGGGGCCGGCGCCTTACCAGGCAGGGGTTCTGGAAGATACTGAAGGCCAGGGCAAAGGAAGCGGGGATCGAGAAGAACATCACGCCCCATATGCTCCGCCATTCCTTTGCCACTCATCTCCTGCGCCACGGCGCGGACCTGCGATCAGTCCAGGAGATGCTGGGCCATGC
>DURQ01000006.1 GCA_012840725.1 Bacillota bacterium | reverse complement strand
GCCTAAGCAGGAAGATGCTGAACACGCTCACCGTCCAGGGGACGATCAGGGAGTAGTAGGTGTCGATCCAGCCGAAGTTGACCATGGTCATGTAGTTCGGGATGAGCATCACTTCGCCCGGGATCATCATGGTGCCCAAAAAGAGCACAAAGAGAAAGTTCTTGCCGAAGAAGTTCATCTTGGCGAAGGCGTAGGCTGCCAGGGAGCTGAAGGTGACCTCGATCAGCATGCACACCGTGGCGATGAAGAAGCTGTTTTTGAAATACATGGCAAAGGGTGCCGCTTCCCAGGCGATCTTGTAGTTTCGCCACTGGGGGCTCTCGGGCAGCCACTTGATGTACTTGAGAGAAATCTCATGGGGCGCCTTCAGAGAGCTCGAGAGCATCCAGGCAAAGGGGGCGATCATGATCAGGGCGCCGCCGATCAGCACGGCGTAGAGGAAAAAGCGTTTGAGGCTATGGCTCAGGCGGTAGCGCCACATCTGGTTTTCAGCGAGCATTCCGGTGCGGGCCATCGGCCAACCCTCCCTAGAAGTCGTAGTGCACCCTGCGCTTGGAAGCGTACATCTGGATCAGGGTGAAGACGAAGATGATGGCAAAGAGGATATACGCGGCGGCAGAGGCATAACCCATGCGGTAGCGCTCAAAGGCGTTGCGGTAGACGTAGTAGACGATGGTCAAGCCGCTGCTCAAAGGCCCGGGGCTGCCGGTATAGAGCACGTAGATCTCCGTAAACATCTTGAACGCCCCGATGATCGCGATGATGGAAATGAAGAAGGTGGTGGGCGAGATCAGGGGCAGGGTGATCTTCCAGAAGCTCTGCCAGGAATTGGCGCCGTCCACTTCCGCCGCTTCATAAAGCTCCCCGGGGACGTTCTGGAGGCCGGCTAAGAAGATCACGACGTAATAGCCGATGCTCTTCCAGACGCTGATGATCACGATGTTGATGATCGTCCATCTGGGTTCCATCAGCCAGTTGATATTGCTGAACTGCCACACCTGGGCCACGCTGCCGAAGGTGACGAGCTCCACCACCTTGTTCACAAACCAGGCCAGGTTGGCCAGGGCCATGTTCAAAAGGCCGTAGTGCTGGTTGTAGATCCAGCGCCAGACCATGGAAATGGCTACGGATGAGGTAACCCAGGGCAGGAAGTAAGCTAAGCGCAGGGCGCCCCGCCAGCGGATCTTGTTGTTGAGCAGCACTGCAATGATGAGTGCCAGGCAGATGGAGATAGGCACAAAGCCTATAACATAGCGGAAGGTGTTGGAGATCGCCAGGAGGAAGTTGCGGTCGCTGAGCAGCTTCTGGTAGTTCTCAAAACCGATGAAGTACTGCTCTTTGCGGAGCAGATGCCAGTCGTAGAAGCTGATGATGACCGACTTGACCACGGGGTAGAAACTGAACATGCCCAAGATGGCCAGGGTGGGCAGCAGGTAGAGGTAGGCTTCAAGGGTTTCTTTCCAGTACTTCTTTCGTTTCATCTCCGCAGGTATTCTGAGCAATACGGAGGCCCTCCTTTCACTCCCGCCTCGCCTGCGAGGCAGGAATTCACAGGACTTCTTGCGAATGGAATGTTTGGGTTTGGATGGCATATCTCAAAGCGATCAGTTCTCCTTGCGGCAGGAGAAAACCTCTTGCCGGGAGTGATCTCGACAAAAATTAAAGGAAGGATGACTGCTCGATGGAAAGACAAGCCTGGGGAACCGCCTATGGGCGGCAGGTAGAGCTGTTCACGCTGGATCTGGGTGCGGGCAGCAAGGCCGTGCTGACCAACTTCGGAGCGGCGCTGGTCAGTCTCTTCGCTCCGGACAGCCGCGGCAAGGTGGAGGATGTGGTCTTGGGCTACGACAGCGTGCAGGGGTATGTGAATTGCACCAAGTACTTCGGGGTTGTGGTCGGCCGCTATGCCAACCGCATCGGTGGAGCCCAGTTCACCCTGGACGGACAGGTTTACGAACTGGCGGCCAATGATGGGCGCAACCACCTGCACGGCGGCCCGGGGGGCTTTGCCAAGCGCCTCTGGGAAGCTGAGGAGATCGCTGGCGAAACGGGGCCGGCTCTGAAGCTCAGCTACTTCAGCCCCCACCTGGAAGAAGGCTACCCGGGCAATCTCCAGGTAGAAGTGGTCTATTCCTCAACTGGAACCGGCGGGCTGCGCCTGGACTACTATGCTTCCTGCGATCGGAACACGATCGTGAACCTCACCAACCACGCCTATTTCAACCTATGCGGCCAAGGGAAGGGCTTGATCCTCGATCACGAGCTCGAGCTCTGCGCCGACTTTTTCACCCCGACCGATGCCGAGTCCATCCCCACGGGCGAGATCCTCAAGGTCGAGGGGACGCCCCTGGACTTCCGCACCAAGACCCCCATCGGGGCCCGCATCGAGGCTGACCACGAACAGCTCCGCTTCGGCAAGGGCTACGATCACAACTGGGTGATCCGCCGCCAGGGCCCTGGGCTGGTTAAGGCGGCCAGGGTGGAAGATCCTGTGAGCGGGCGGGTCCTTGAGGTGCTCACCACCAAGCCCGGCATCCAGTTCTACTCCGGCAACTATCTTGATGGCGTCAAGGGTAAGGGCGGCGCGGTGTACGAGCGGCGCAGCGGATTCTGCCTGGAGACCCAGTTCTTCCCGGACAGCCCCCATTTCGCCCATTTCACCTGCCCTGTGCTGAAAGCGGGCGAACGCTACCATTACACCACCGTTTTCCAGTTTTCCAGTAAGTAAGGGCAAGGAGGCAGTAAGTTGAGGATCCAGTTCTTAGGGGCTGCCCAGTGCACCAGCGGCTCCTGCTTTCTTCTGGCCTTTTCCGGCAGGCAGGTTCTGGTGGACTGCGGCCTCTTCCAGGGGCCTGAGGAGCTGAAGCAGCGCAATTACCGGGACTTCCCCTTCAGCCCCGCGGAGATCGATGCGGTCATCCTCACCCATGCCCATATCGACCACAGCGGGCTCCTGCCCAAGCTGACCAGGCTGGGCTTCCGGGGCCCCATCTATGCCACGGCAGTGACTGCCGATCTCTGCTCCATCATGCTCGCGGATTCCGCCCACATCCAGGAGATGGAGGTGGAGCGCAAGAACCGCAAGCTGAAAAGGCGGGGCCAGCCGCTTCTCACGCCCATCTACACTGTGGCTGATGCCGAGAAGACCATGCAGCAGTTCCGGCGGATGGCCTACGATGAGGAGATGGAAATCCTTCCCTCCCTGCGGGTGCGCTTTCGAGATGCGGGGCACATCTTGGGCGGGGCGATTGTGGAGATCTGGGTGGAGGAAGAGGGGGAGACAACCAAGTTCGTCTTCTCGGGTGATCTGGGAAATACGGGCCAGCCGATTGTACGCGACCCCACCGCGATCACGGAAGCGGATGTGCTCGTGATCGAGTCCACCTACGGCACCAGGCTGCATGAAGACAGGGAACAGCGCCTGGAGCTCTTAGCCGAGATCGTCAACCGCACCAGGGAGCGGGGCGGCAACCTGCTCATCCCCGCCTTTGCCCTCGGGCGTACCCAGGACATTCTCTACGGCCTGCGGGTGCTGCAGGATCGGGGCGCCATCCCGCCCCTTTCGATCTATATCGACAGCCCGCTGGCCTCCAAGGCCACGGAAGTCTTCCGGCGCCACGCCCAGGTCTTTGACTACGAGACCCGCACCATGATCGAAGAGAAGCGCTCCCCCTTTGAGGGGCCGGGCGTCCACTTCACGGAGACGGCGGAAGAGTCCAAGCGGCTGAACGAGGTCAGCGGCGGGATCGTGATCATCGCCGCGAGCGGCATGGCCGATGCGGGAAGGATCAAGCACCACCTGCGCCACAACCTCTGGCGGAAGGAGGCGGCGGTGCTCCTCGTGGGCTACCAGGCAGAAGGCACTCTAGGACGGCGCCTGCAGGACGGGGCCGAGGAGGTGCGCATCCACGGCGAGCCCGTCAAGGTGGCCGCGGAGATCGAAACAATCAGCGGTTTCTCTGCCCATGCCGATCAAGCGGGGCTCCTCAGCTGGCTGCGGCGGTTCAGCCGTATCGGCCAGGTCTTTGTGGTCCATGGGGAAAGGGAGAGCAGCGAGGGCTTCACCGAGCTCATCCAGAAGGAGTTTGCGGTGCCTGTCCTCGTTCCCCGGCTGGATGAAAGCTTCGTTATGAAGGGCACCGAGGCTGTGAGCACCTGGGATGCCAGGTGCCGCAGTTTCGCAGTTGAGGAGGACTTCTCCGGGGCCTGCCAGGTGAGCGTGAAGCGCGAAGTCAAATTCAGAGGTGCCTTTGGCCTCTCCGAAAGGCGCTTTAAGATCAAGAACAGCATCTTCACTGCGTTCAACCTGGGTTCCGCGCGGGAGTTCTTCGCCCGCACAGCGCTCTTCCGTTTGGCCGCGCAGGGACTTGCTGTTCCCCTTACGAGTGATCAAGCCCCAGAGGGAGATTGGGAAAAGGAGCTGGCCGGCCTTACAGGGGAAAAGCCCTGGGAGGTTGTGCAGCGGGAAGTGCTGGGCCCAGCAGGGATGGGATCGAGCCGGTATTTCTACCTCGATCAACTGCCCGCCTGGGCGGCTTCCGGCTACACGACAGGCCCCGCCGGACGCTTGGTGGAGAACATCTACGCTATTCCGGAAGCGGCAAGCGAGCCCCAGCTCCATGCCAGCGCCCCGGATCTGGTGCGTTTCTGGCATCTCCTGGCCGAGGGGGAGTTTCTGCCCCGGGAGGCAGTGGAGCAGCTGCTCGCTCCTTACGGGGATCGGCGGCTCGGGATCTACGTGATCGAAGGAAAGGCGCCCGGCGCCCATGTGCTTTTTGGCGGAACGTATGAGGGGCCTCTGGCCGTAGCAGTGCTCAGCAACGGCGAGCAGGGAGCTCTCCATGCCTTTGAGCAGCTCGCGGCCTGGGGAAAGGCAGGTGAAGATGATGGCGGTAAACATAGGAAATGACTGGGATGAACTGCTGGCGGGAGAGTTTGAGAAGGAATACTACCTGGCCCTGCGGCAGTTTCTGATCTCTGAATACCGGCAGAAGACGGTCTATCCGGATATGTACAAGATCTTTGAGGCCCTGAAGCGCACTCCTTACGCCAAGACCAAGGTGGTACTCCTGGGTCAGGATCCCTACCACGGGCCGGGGCAGGCCCACGGACTGGCTTTCTCCGTACCGAGAGGGGTGGCGCCGCCGCCTTCCCTGGAAAACATCTTCAAGGAAATGGCTCGGGACCTGGGCATTCCGGCGCCGACCCAGGGCTGCCTGGAGTCCTGGGCTGATCAGGGGGTGCTCCTGCTGAACACCACTTTGACGGTGCGGCGGGGCCAGGCCGGCTCCCATCAGGGCAAAGGTTGGGAGAAGTTCACCGACCGGGTGCTGGAGCTCCTGAACGCCAAGGAGACGCCCCTGGTCTTCCTGCTCTGGGGCCGTCCGGCCCAGAGCAAGCTCAAGCTGATCACAAACCCAATTCACCTTGTGCTCACGGCGCCCCATCCCAGCCCGCTCTCCGCGAGCCGCGGCTTTTTCGGCTGCGGCCATTTCTCCAAGGCCAATGCCTTCCTGGCCCAGACCGGTCAGGAACCGATTGACTGGCGCATCGCTTGAGCCTAGTCCGCGTGATCGCTTTCTGCGGCTGCGGCGGTGAGCTGGCTGTCTAAAGCCTTGCTTGCCGCGGCCCCTAAGGAGCGCAGGTTTTCGGCCCGGGAGATGAGATTGCCCCGGCCCGTTTTGAGCTGACTGAAGGCCTGCTGGTAGGCGCTTTGGCAGCGGTCGAGGTGGCGGCCCACTTCTTCCAGGGTGGCGACAAAGCCGACGAATTTGTCGTAGAGGGCGCCTCCCTGGCGGGCAATCTCCAGGGCATTCGCGGTCTGCTGGGCCTGCTGCCAGATGTTCGCGATGATCCAGAGGGTGGCCATGAGGGTGGTGGGGGTGGTGAGCACCACCCGGCGCTCCCAGGCGTACTGGAAGAGCTCGGGCTCCGTCTGCAAGGCCAGGGCGTAGGCCGGCTCCAAGGGCATGAAGAGGAGCACAAAGTCGGGGGAGTTCACACCGCTCTGCTTCTGGTAATGGCGCTGGCTGAGCCCGTCGATGTGGTTTTTAACCGAGCGCACCAGATCCTTGGCCAGGTTCTTCTGTTCCTCAGGGTTTTGGCTCCCGGCGTAGCGTTCATAGGCCACCAGCGAGACCTTGGAGTCGACGATAAGGTGGCGGTTTTCCGGAAGGATCACGACCACGTCTGGGCGGATCTTGGTGCCGGCTTCACTGCGCAGATCCAGGCCTTCGCCCTGGAGGACATACTCCCGGCCTTCCGTGAGTCCCGAGGCTTCCAAGATGCGGCTGAGGATCATCTCGCCCCAGTCCCCCTGGGTCTTGACTTCCCCCTTAAGGGCCCTGGCCAGGCGCTGGGCTTCCGCGGACATGGTCATCCCCACCTGCTCCAGAGTACCGATCTTGATCATGCTTTCCCGGTGCGCCGCTTCCACCCGGGCTTGGTACTCCGCGAGCCGCTCCCGCAGGGGGCCGAGGAGGCTCTGCAGCTGCTGCTGGGTCTGGGCCGAGAGGGTGGAGGCTTTGGCCTCGAGGATCTCCTGCGCGAGGTTCTGGAAGACGGCGCGGAATTCTTCCTGGACTGTTTTTAGGTGCGTCTGTTCCTGCTCCCGCTGCTGGCGGGAGGCTTTGAGCTCTGCTTCGAGGGCGGCCTGGCGGCGGATGAGGATGGCGTAGGTTATCAGGAAACCCACCAGCAGGCCCCCTGCCGCGGCAAGTGCGTGGCTGATCATGTGCATCTCCCCTTCTAAAACCTTAGTTCGAGGCAGGGTTTGCTTTTCCTGTTCGCAGCAGTAAGCAGGGAAATGGGGGGAGACTGCGAATTAGTAGGCGAAGGGGTGATCGTGTGCAAAGGAGACTGATCGGGAACACCAAGGAAGAAGTAAGCTTGCTGGGCTTCGGCTGCATGCGCCTGCCCACGCTGCCAAATGGGGAAATAGACGAGGCTGAGGCCATTGCCATGATCCGTTATGCCGTTGATCATGGCGTAAACTATCTGGATACGGCCTATGGCTACCACGGCGGCAAGAGCGAAGGGCTGGTGGGCAAGGCGATCAAGGACGGCTACAGGGAAAAGGTTAATATTGCGACCAAGCTCCCGGTCTGGCTCGTAAAGCAACCTGAAGACTGCTCGCGCCTCTTTAACGAGCAGCTGGAGCGCCTTGGTGTGGAAACCGTGGACTTTTACCTGCTCCATGCCCTCAACCGCGGTTCGTGGCAGCAGGCTCTGGAAAACGAAGCGCTGGAATTTCTGGAACAGATGCAGGCCGAGGGGCGCATCCGCTACGTGGGCTTTTCCTTCCATGACGATCTACCCGTGTTTAGGGAGATCGTGGATGCCTATCCCTGGGATTTCTGCCAGATCCAGTTCAATTACATGGATGAATGTCATCAGGCGGGCCTGGCCGGCCTGAAGTATGCGGCCAGCAAGGGGCTGGGCGTGGTGATCATGGAGCCTCTGCGCGGCGGGCGATTGGTGCAGAACCTGCCCCCGGAAGTGGAGGAGCTGTTTAGAAACGCACCCATCCAGCGTACGCCGGCTGAATGGGCCCTGCGCTGGGTAGCCGATCACCCAGAAGTTTCGGTGATCCTAAGCGGGATGAACAAGCGGTCGGATGTGGAGGAGAACCTGCGGGTGCTCTCCGAGGCGGAGCCCCATTCCCTGAGCAAGGAAGAGCTGAATATCGTTGCCCAGGCCCGGGACATCTACAACCAGCGGATCCAGATCGCCTGCACTGACTGCCGCTACTGCATGCCCTGCCCGCAGGGGGTGGCCATCCCCAGGCTTTTCCGCCTTTACAATGAGGCGAGCATGTACAGCACCTTTGCCGAGGACAAGCCGCAGTTTAGGCAGATGGTGAAGGATGGGCGGGGGCCGGATCAGTGCGTGGCCTGCGGTAACTGTGAGTCGGCCTGCCCGCAGAATTTGGAGATTATTGAGCTCTTACAGATGGTTGACCGGGCGTTTGGGTCTTAGGCTGAGGTTAACTCCTGCTTTGGTCATCGCGTGGAAAACGGCGGATGTGATCACTCCATCGGCCACGTGGTGCATGGCGGTGCCGAGGCCGATGATCAGCAGCGCCTGGCTGAAGGTGAACCCGAAGGGCAGCACCACGAGTGTCTCGCCCAAGGCGTGGATGGGCAGGGCGGCGAGGAGCGCTTTCCAGAGCGCGCCGCTGCGCGCATAGACCAAAGCCCCCACGATTCCAAAGACGATGTGAACTGCGGCCCGCAGGGCTACCACCGGGCCCAAGGTCATGAGAAAGCCCAAGCTGGAACCGACCCCCACAAAAGCGGCAGTCTGGGGGCTGATCGTCATGGCCAGCATGCTCGGCAGGTGGCTCGCCAGGGTAGCGGAAAAGGGCGGGATCACCACCTGCAGCCAGCCCTGGAACGCCAGGGGGATGAGCAGTGCCAGGGCGGTGAGCAGAGACCCGTAAAGCAGTTCTTTAGTAGTCATGCGCATGGGCATTTCCTCGCAGTCTATACAGGTGTCTATACACCTGTATAGTATACTAACGTGGAGTCTTTGGCAAGGAATCGCTTGGAGGAATGGAGATGAAGCAGGAAGAGCGCCGGGACCGCATCCTGGCTCTTCTGGAGGAGGCCGACGGCCCCCTGACCGGTTCGGCCCTGAGCAGCCTGTTTGGGGTGACCAGGCAGGTGATCGTGAGCGATGTGGCAGTGCTCAGAGCGCGGGGGGCCGAGATCATCGCTACGCCCCAAGGCTACCTGCTGCACAAAGCCGGGTCCAGCGCCGTCTACCGGGGCACGGTGGCAGTGCGCCACGGGCCGGACAGCGGGAGCCTTGCCGACGAGCTGAACCTCATCGTCGATCTGGGAGGGACGGTGGTGGATGTCTCGGTGGAGCACCCTCTCTACGGTGAGATCACCGCCAACCTGCAGCTCAGCTCCAGGCAGGATGTGCAGCGGTTCATTGAAAAGATGGAGGAACTCCAGGGCGAACCTCTTTTGGTGCTCACCGGCGGCTACCACCTGCACACCATAGAAGCCCCAAACCAGGAAGTGATGGAAGCGATCCGCGGGGCGCTGCGGGCCTTCGGCTATCTGGTAGAGTAGGGCCCATCCGAGAACAGGCAGAGGTGGTGATAGGGTTGATCATGATCGGCATCGCCGGAGGAACCGGTTCCGGCAAAACCACGTTCGCACTCGCGCTGCAGGCTGCCGCAGGCGAAGACAGCGTGATCATTTCTCAGGACTCATACTATGTTGCCAACACCCATCTCAGCTTTGAGGAGCGCCTCAAGATCAACTACGATCACCCCGATGCTTTTGAGGATCAGCTCCTCATCGAGCATCTGCAGAAGCTGAGGCGGGGGGAACCCATTGAGGTACCCATCTACGACTTCACTGCCTACGTGCGGACGGACCGCACGATCCCGGTACGGCCGCGCCGTATCGTGCTTGTAGAAGGCATCTTGGTGCTGGCCAACCCAGAGCTGCGCAGCCTGTTCGACCTCAAGGTGTTTGTGGATACGGACCCCGATGTGCGCCTGCTCCGCCGCTTGACCAGGGATGTTAAGGAGCGGGGCCGCAGCCTGGAATCCGTACACCATCAATATCTCTCTACGGTGAAGCCCATGCATGAAGCGTTTGTGGAACCGTCCAAGAAGTACGCGGACCTGATCGTGCCCCAGGGCGGCCGCAACCAGGTGGCCCTGGAAACGGTGGCCGCGCTGCTCAGGCAGTATCTCGATCAGGGACGCAGCCCGCGGCGGAACGGGGAGATGGAGCCATGATCACAAGGCAGCCGGAACTGGCCGATGAAGTAAGGGAACTTTTGGCCTTGGACGGCGATCTGCTGCCCGTGGTGCTCCTCAACGGACCAGTGGTCACCAGCACGGGCCTTTTCGGGGTGAGCCAGGTGACCGTGGATGAGGCCAGGCACCTGGTGCACCTGCACGGCTGGGTCTCGGCGGTGGGACACGAGGCCACCGCGGCTGTGCTCTCCCGGATCCTGCGGGTTAACGTGCCCATGAACCGGGTGGAGTACCAGCAGCAGGTAGGCCAGCTGGCCATTGCCCTCACCCTCAACCAGCGCGCCCCCGAGGGGCAGGTGCTCAGCGTCGAGGAGATGCTCAAGATCGGTTTTTCCCTTCTCCTTTTGGAGCGGTTGGAATAGGGGAGGGTACACGTGGCGAAAGAGAAGATGATCACCCTTGTCTTGGTAGGCGGCGTAGCCGCCATTTCTACTTCTGCGGTGCTGATCCGCTTGGCGGAGGCGCCTCCCTTTGTCATTGCTTTCTACCGCATGTTCTTCAGCGCCCTCTGTTTCCTGCCCCTGGCCTTCAAGGAAATGCGCGGCCAGAAGCTGGAACGGAACCAGCTCACACTGGCCGCGGGGGCGGGGCTCATGCTTGCCCTGCACTTTGCCTTCTGGATGACCTCGCTGGAGCACACCAGTGTGGCCAGTTCCGTTGTCCTGGTTACCACCCAGCCTCTATGGGTGTTTTTGCTATCTGTCCTCTTTTTGGAAGAAAAGCCCACGCCCCGGATGTGGTTCGGGCTGGCGGTGGCCCTTTCAGGAAGCATCCTGGTCACCTTCACCCAAGGCGCGGGCGGCGAGTCCCGGCTCTACGGAAATGTGCTGGCAGTAGCTGGCGCGATTATGATGGCCTGTTACTTCTTGATCGGCAGGCGCCTGCGCCCGCAGCTGCCCCTGGCCGTGTACTCGCTTCTGGTCTACGGCAGTGCGGCTCTGGTTCTGCTGCCGCTCATCGCCCTGCGGGGCCTTCCACTCCGGGGCTTTGGTTCCTTCACCTGGCTGATGTTTGCCGCGCTGGCCCTGATCCCCACGGTCTTGGGGCACAACAGCCTCAACTGGGCCCTGAAGTACCTGCCGGCGACTATGGTCTCCGTGACCATCCTGGGAGAGCCCCTGGGAGCGAGCATTATGGCGGTCTTTGTGCTCCGTGAGATCCCATCTCTGCTGGAGGCATTTGGAAGCCTGGTCACCCTGCTCGGCATCTACCTGGTCTGGCAGGGAAACGCCGGCCGGTCCAAGGCTTAGCGGCTGAAGCGGGGTTTGAGGTCGAGCAGTGTGGCAACGGAAGCGAAGACCAGTCCGAACAGGGCACTCTGCTGCCAGCTGGCCTTGGCCAGGGCGGCGATCAAAAGGCCCGAGGCGAGGCACTTGGCCAGCCAGCTGAAAAGGGACCTGTGCAGGCCTTTGGCCTGGTGGGAGAGGGCCGCTAACCAGGTGATGCCCGCCGCGGTCAGGAGAACTAGGCCGAGGAGGAGGGCATTGAGGTTGTGCCCCTGGCGCAGCAGTCCCACCGCGGCAGATACAGCGAGCACGGCCCAGAGTATCAGGAGTTGGGGGAAAGGCATAGGATCATCCCTTCTGGAAAGGTAAGGTGGAGCCCAGGTTGCCCTGGGCTTCCTGTTAAGGGGTGGGGGTTAGAACAGTGAACAGAACCAGCCGGTCACGGCGCCGGCGGCTACGTGGCGGATGCCGTCAGTGAGGCTCCAGTCCGATACGGGAGTTGTGATTAAGTAAGTGATCCCGCCGCAGATGCCTCCCACGATGGCTTCCGTGAGCCAGGCTCCCTCGATCTCCTCCAGCTCTTCCATGGTTAGGGGGACGGCCTCACTGCCGAAGGGAAGAGGTTCGGGGGAACTGGCCATGGCGGCAGTGCTGCTGATGCCGAGGAGCAGTACTGCCAGGAGCAGCGCGGCGCTGAGTTTCCGCTGCACGACGACCCTCCTTTCTGCTTCGGGCCCGGTCTTTTTGCTAGCGATTATAGTATATACAATTCTGACAATTCAGTCAATAGATCAAACTAGAGCGGAGTAGGATTTATCACCTGGTTGAAGAATATGCAATATACTTTTTCGGAAGGGAAGTGGCCGCAGTGATCAAGGACCTGCTATCTGCCAAGGTGCAGACCATCAAGCCGTCGGGCATCCGCAAGTACTTTGATATCGCTGCCACCATGGGAGATGTGATCTCCCTGGGGGTTGGCGAACCAGATTTCCCCACTCCAGCAAATGTCCGGGAGGCCGGCGTGCGCTCGATGACCGAAAAGGGCACCCGGTACACCTCCAACTCGGGACTGCTCGAGCTGCGCCAGGCCATCAGCCGGTATCTGGAGCGGCGGTTTGAGCTTCCCTATGATCCAGAAACGCAGGTCCTGATCACCGTGGGTGCCAGCGAGGCCATCGATCTGGCGCTGCGGGCTGTGGTCAACCCCGGCGATGAGGTGCTGGTGCCCGAACCCACCTTTGTTTCCTACGCTCCTTTGACCATCATGGCAGGCGGGGTTCCAGTACCCGTTCCCACCTATGAGAAGGATGATTTCCGCCTCACCGCGGAAGCCATCGAGCCTCTGATCAGCGAGAAGACCAAGGCGATCATGCTGTGCTATCCCAATAACCCCACGGGGGCGGTGATGGAAGAACAGGACCTGGTGGCCATCGCCGAGGTTCTCCGCAAGCACAAGATCCTGGTTATCTCCGATGAAATCTACGCCGAGCTGGTGTACGGTATCGAGCACGCATCCATAGCCGCGCTGCCTGGGATGTATGAGCGAACGGTGGTGGTGAGCGGTTTTTCCAAGGGCTTCTCCATGACGGGCTGGCGCCTGGGCTATGCCTGCGGGCCGGCCGATCTGATCGCCGCGATGCGGAAGATCCACCAGTACGGGATCATGAGTGCGCCCACCACGGCCCAATGGGCGGCGATCGAAGCGCTGGAAAACGGACTGCATGCGGTGGAGCGGATGCGCGCTGAGTATGACGAGCGCAGGCAGTTTATTGTCCAGGGTTTCCGGGCGATAGGTCTCTCCTGTTTTGAACCCAGGGGCGCCTTCTACTGCTTCCCCAGGATCTCCGATCTGGGCATGACCTCAGATGAGTTCTGCACCGCCCTCCTGGAAGTGGAAAGGGTGGCGGTGGTACCCGGCTCCGCCTTCGGTGATTCGGGTGAGGGGTTTATCCGGGTGTCCTATGCCTATTCCATTGACAGCATCAAGAAGGCTCTGGAGCACATCGACCGCTTCGTGCAGAAAGCCGCAGGGGAGAGGAAGAAATGGCAGCAGGGATGAAGATCGTCTTAGCCCCCGACTCGTTCAAAGGGAGCCTGAGTTCGACCGAGGCCGCGGAGGCCATGGCCAGGGGGGTTCGGAAAGTTTTGCCCGAAGCGGAACTCGTTCTTCTGCCTCTTTCCGATGGCGGGGAAGGTTTGGTGGAGTCCCTAGTTGTGGCGAGCAGGGGGGAAGTGGTGGAGTGCGAAGTGACCGGGCCTTTAGGCACTCCTGTCAAGGCCAAGCTGGGGCTGATGGGCGGGGGAAAGACTGCTGTGATCGAGATGGCCCAGGCTTCCGGTCTGATCCTGGTACCGGAAGAGGAGCGCAATCCTCTGGTTACAACTACCTTTGGCACCGGAGAACTGATCGCCAAAGCGCTGGATCTGGGCTGCGAGCACTTGATCATCGGCATCGGCGGCAGCGCCACCAACGACGGCGGGATGGGCATGGCCCAGGCCCTCGGTGTGCGCTTTTTGGACGAGCAGGGGGAGCTGCTCGGCTCTGGGGGAGCGGAACTGGCGAGGCTGGCAGAAATCGACGTCAGCCGCAGGGATCCGCGCCTTGATGAGGTGCGCATCGAAGTAGCCTGCGATGTGACCAATCCCCTGACTGGACCGCAGGGGGCATCCCACATCTACGGGCCCCAGAAGGGTGCCACCCCGGAGATGGTGGAGCTGCTTGATGCGGCGCTCAATAGATATGACCAGATCCTGAAGCGCGATCTGGGCAAAGACGTGGGACGAATCCCCGGAGCTGGAGCCGCAGGCGGCCTGGGTGCCGGGCTCATGGCCCTGCTCGGGGGCAAGCTGGTCTCCGGAATCGAACTCGTCCTTGATGTCCTGGATTTCGAGGGCAAGGCGGAGGGAGCCGATCTGGTGCTTACAGGCGAGGGCAGGTTCGATGGCCAGTCCGCTTACGGTAAGGTACCCATGGGCGTGGCCAAGCGAAGCAGGGCCCTGGACATCCCCGTAGTGGTGATCGCCGGCACGGTGCTGCCGAGTGCAGAGGTTCTCCACAGGGAAGGAGTAACCGCCTACTTCTCCATCCTAAACCGTCCGCTGAGCCTCAAGGAAGCCATGGAAGATGCCGCTGAGCTCCTAGAGCAGCAGACGGCGCAGGTGATCCGGCTGTTCAGTGCAGGCAGGTGGAATTGAGTCAGGGAGATCGTCCGCTGGCGACCTCTACCACCCCAAGGTAGCACGCTTCAGAAAATGAAAAGCCGCCCTTCGACTCTTATCAAGGGGCGGCTTGATCGCGTTCAGGTCTGCGTTTGGGCGGCTTGGGGCCGAAGTACTGGTAGTACTGGCACTCGATGTTGCCGTTGTACAGCTTGCGGCGCTTGGTGGCCGGCTGTCCAAAGACCTTTTCCAGATGGGGGTAGGCGGTGAGGATGTAGAAGGACCAGGTGTCCAGTTTCTTCTTCGCCTGAGCCAGTTCCCGGTAAAGTTTGCTCACTTCGGATGTTTCCCCCAACCGTTCACCGTACGGCGGGTTACATACCAGCTTACCGTACTTCTTGCTGGTGCTGATGTCTTTCACTTCCTGGCGCTGGAAATGGATGGAGCCTCCCACACCGGCAAGTTCGGCGTTGCGGCGGGCGGTCTTGAGGACACTGTCATCTATGTCCGTGCCGATCAGGTAGTCGGGTTTTGCCGGGTTGATCAGGCTGCGGGCTTCTTCCTGCGCTTCCTGCCAGAGTTTGGGATCGATCCAGGGCCAATCTCCAGCTGCGAAAGAACGGTTCAGCCCAGGGGCGATGTTGTGCCCGATGAGGGCGGCCTCGATCGGGATGGTGCCGGAGCCGCAGAAGGGATCGATGAAGGGAATGTCCGGGTACCAGCGGGCGAGGATAACCAAGGCCGCTGCGAGAGTCTCCTTTAAGGGTGCCTCCCCAGCGATTTCCCGGTACCCTCGCTGGTGGAGCGAGGCACCGCTCGTGTCTATGGTGAGGGTGGCCACATCTTTCAGGATGGCCACCTCTATTTTCATCACCGGACCGTCTTCGGGGAACCACTCCAGGTGGTGTTTTTTCTTGAGGCTCTCCACCACGGCCTTTTTGACGATGGCCTGGCAGTCGGAGACGCTGAACAGGGTGGATTTCACCGAGCGGCCTTCCACGGGAAAGGCTGCGTTCTTGGGGAGGTAGTCTGCCCAGGGCAGGGCTTTCGTTTGCTCGAAGAGCTCCTCAAAGGTAGTGGCCTTGAACTCACCGACCTTGATCCGCACCCGGGCCGCCGTGCGCAGCCAGAGATTAGCACGGCAGATCGCCCGCTCATCTCCGGGGAAGGTGACCTTGCCGCTCTCCACTTTGGTTTCCGTATAGCCCAGCTTCTGCAGTTCCTCGGCCACCAGCGCCTCCAGGCCGAAGGTGGCGGTGGCGATCAGTTCTAGGTGTCGCACAGCAGCCCCACCTTTCCTCTTGGGATGGGGATATTATACCATTCTTCGGGAGTGAGGGATACCGCCATCCCTGCAAGTTCAAACCAGAAACGGGGAAAACTAGCACGAAGGATGAGCAGGTCAAGGGGAATCGTCATGCGCAAGGTGATCATCCACTACCACCGGGCAGATGGAGACTACGATCCCTGGAGCGTTTGGCTCTGGCCAGAGGGGTGCGGAGGACAAAACGTTCCCTTTACGGCGTCAGACTACTTCGGAAAGATCGCGGTCTGCAGTGTGGGAAGCGAGCACAAGCGTGTGGGCTTCCTGATCAGGGGCGCCTCTTGGGAAAAGGATGTTGCCCACGATCGTTTCATTGAGGACTTTGTGGGTGACACGGCGGAAGTGTGGCTGGTGGCGGGGGATCCCAAGGTGTACCTGGCACCGCCAGCTCACCTGCGGCAGAGGATCAGGCTGTTCGCCGAACTCAAGGTCACGGTGCACTACTTCCGGCACGACCGCAGCTACGCCGGTTGGAACCTCTGGGTCTGGCAGGTCGGCAGTCCAGGAAGGCAGGTGGACTTCACCGCAAGCGACGAGTTCGGCGCTGTGGCGCGCCTTACGCTCAAGCAGCAGAGTGATGCCGGCGAGCTGGGACTGATCGTACGCAGAAGCGCTCCCGGCCTTCCATGGGCAGCAAAAGACGGGCTCAAAGATCGGTACATCCCGCTCTACTTCTCCTCCGACCGGGGCGGCTTGGAAGTGTGGCTCATGCAGGACGATCCCCGCATCTACTTCCGAGAAGCGGACGTGGACCGCACTCCCAAACTCACCTTGGCAGCTTTGGAGGACACATCTGCGATGAAGGCCGAATGCTATCTTCCGGTCTACGTCCAGGATCCGCACTGGGGATTCCAGCTGAACGATGGGAAAAACGAAGTGGCTTTAGCCCAGGTTCAGCCGCTTTACACTCAGGGAAATCCGAGGAGCTTCATCATCAAAACCGCAGAGCCCTTGGATCTGACCAGGCGTTATGTGCTCAGTCACACCACCCACGGCCAAAAGGCGGTAACCCTTGGCCGGGCCTTTGACAGCAGGGAGTTCTACGAGGCCTTCCACTACGATGGCGATGATCTGGGAGTGACGCTGTACCACAATCAGACTACGTTCAAAGTGTGGGCGCCCACCGCGGATAGGTTGGAAGTTGTGCTCTACGATGACGGCCAGGGAGGCAGGGGAACCAAGGTACCCATGACTCTCGGGGATAAAGGAGTGTGGTCGGCGGCTATCCCTGAGAACCTGGAAGGGAGGTTCTACACCTACCTTGTGACGCACGGCACCCAGACAGAAGAGGTGGTTGATCCATACGCCAAGGCTGCGGGAGTAAACGGCAGACGTGGACAGGTTGTGGATCTGGCTAAGACCAATCCTCCTGGTTGGGGGAAGGTGAAGTGGTTACCTCTGGACAGCCCGGTCGATGCGGTGATTTACGAGGTACACGTGCGGGATTTCTCGATTGCTCCTTCCTCAGGGATCAAAGCCAAAGGGAAGTTCCTAGGCCTGGTAGAGAAGGGAACACGGACGCCAAGCGGCATCGCCACCAGCCTGGATCACTTGGTGGACCTAGGGATAACCCATGTGCACCTCCTACCCATCTTTGATTACGCCACAGTGGATGAAGCCCACCCAGGAGAAAGTTACAACTGGGGCTACGATCCCCTCAACTTCAACGTGCCCGAAGGCTCTTACTCCAGCGATCCGACTGACGGCAGGGTGCGCATCCGTGAACTCAAGCAGATGATCCTGGAGCTGAACAAGGCAGGGATCGGGGTGATCATGGATGTGGTCTACAACCACACCTTCCACAGCTTGGAGTCTTCTCTACACAAACTTGTCCCCGGCTATTACTACCGCCACGACGCCCGGGGAGGTTTCTCCAATGGTTCGGGCTGCGGCAATGAACTGGCCGATGAACGTTCCATGGTGCGCAAGTTCATCGTGGATTCGGTGGTGTACTGGGCAAAAGAGTACAAGATCGCAGGCTTTCGTTTTGACCTGATGGGGCTGCATCACCTGGAGACGATGAGAGCGGTGCGAAGGGCGCTTGATGAGATCAACCCGCAGATCCTTCTGTACGGGGAAGGATGGGCGGCGGGGCCCAGTACTCTTCCTGAATACGAGCGGGCGGTGAAAGAGAACACGCATAGGATGCGGGGTACGGCCTCTTTCTGTAACGACCTGCGGGACGCTATCAAGGGTCATGTCTTCCACGTCAATGCCGGAGGGTTTGTCCAAGGCGGCGGCCATGACGAGTCGATGAAGTTCGGCCTGGCGGGCGCTGTGCAGCACCCCCAGGTGGACTACTCGAGGGTTCTGTACTCGAGGGGGCCGTGGGCTATGGATCCGAGTCAAAGTGTGGTTTACGCTGAAGCCCACGACAACCTCACCCTCTGGGATAAGCTGCTCTGCACCACAGAACCGGAGGATCATACCGGGCGCCTGAAGATGATGAAACTGGCGCATGCCATCATCTTGACATCACAAGGCATCCCTTTTCTCCATGCTGGCCAGGATTTCGCCCGCACGAAGGGAGGAAACCCCAACAGCTACCAATCACCTGACCATGTGAACCAGGTGGACTGGGAGAGAAAGGGTGGATTCTTCGAACTGTACCGATACACCAAGGCTCTGATCGCACTTAGAAAATCCAGGCCTGCTTTTCGATTGCGCACAGGTGACCAGGTGCGCAGGTTCCTCCAGTTCCTGGATGTGCCCCATGGGGTAGTGGGTTTTGCCCTCGGCCCCCATGCCAACGGGGACAGCTTTGAGACCATCCTGGTCTTTTTCAACAGCAACCCCGCGGAGGTGGAAGTGGCCGTGGATGCGGGCTGCTGGGAAGTGCTCGTGAACGATGAAGGGGTGGGGAATTTGAGCATTGTCACGGGGCCGAATGTCGTGATCCCAGCACTCAGTCCTCTTATCTTGGCGCGGGAAGGTGAGGTTAGGTGAACTGGACGGGTTCTCCTTACAGCGAGTACGATCGCTACCTCTTCCATCAGGGCACTCACTATCACAGCTACACCTTTATGGGCGGGCATCTGGTGGAAGAAAACGGAGTGAAGGGGGCCCGCTTTGCCGTGTGGGCGCCCCATGCTCAAAGGGTCTCCGTTGTGGGCGACTTCAACAACTGGGATGGGCGACGGCACCCCATGGTGAAGATGCCCCAGTCAGGGATCTGGGCTCTGTTCGTTCCTGGTCTGAAGGAAGGGGACTTGTACAAGTATGAGATCCTGACGCCGGAAGGGAACCTGTTGCTTAAGGCCGATCCTTTTGGTTTCTGGATGGAGAAGAAGCCCAACACCGCTTCGCGGCTCTGTGATCTGCACGGTTACGAGTGGAAGGATCAGGACTGGCAGGAGAAAAAGGCCAGGAGGAACCACTTTCAGGAACCGACGCTCATCTACGAGGTGCATCTGGGATCATGGAAGAGGAAGAACGGGGAGTACCTCACTTACTTGGAACTGGCTGACCAGCTGATCACTTACGCCAAGGAGATGGGCTACACCCATCTTGAGCTGCTGCCGGTGATGGAGCACCCATTTGACGGTTCCTGGGGCTACCAGACCTGGGGATACTACGCGGTCACCAGCCGGTACGGGCATCCGAGGGAGTTCATGGAGTTCGTTGACAGGTGCCACCAGAACAACATCGGGGTGATCCTGGATTGGGTACCCGGGCATTTTGTTCGGGACGATCCTGGACTGCGCATGTTTGACGGAACGCCTTGCTATGAATATGCAGATCCGAGGAGGGCAGAGAATCGGGACTGGGGGACCAACAATTTCGATCTGGGTAAGACCGAGGTGCAGAGCTTTCTCATTTCCAACGCGATCTTCTGGTTTGACGTCTACCATGTGGACGGGCTGAGGGTTGATGCGGTGGCGGCCATGCTCTACCTGGATTACGGTAGGGGTCCAGGGGAATGGAACCCCAATGCCTATGGAGGTAAGGAAAACCTGGAGTCGCTGGCCTTTCTGCGAAAGCTGAACGAAGAGGTTTTCGCCCGTTTCCCGGGTGCGCTCATGATCGCTGAAGAGAGCACAGCCTGGCCCATGGTGACCATGCCCACGTATCTTGGGGGTTTGGGGTTCAACTACAAGTGGAATATGGGGTGGATGAATGATGTCTTAAGGTATATGAGCCTGGACCCCATCTACCGCAAGTACCATCACAATCTTGTCACCTTTTCCTTTATGTACACGTTCAGCGAAAACTTCATCCTACCACTTTCCCACGACGAGGTGGTACACGGCAAACGCTCACTTTTGGACAAGATGCCTGGCGACTACTGGCAGAAGTTCGCAGGCCTTAGGCTCCTTCTTGCCTTCATGATGGCGCATCCGGGCAAGAAACTGCTTTTCATGGGGTATGAGTTTGGGCAGTTCATTGAGTGGAATTACGAAAACAGCCTGGATTGGCACCTGCTCGATTACCCCATGCACCGGAAGCTGCGGGAGTACGTCAAGGCACTGAACAAGTTCTACAAGGAAAACCCTTGCCTTTGGGAACTTGACCACCGTCCAGAAGGGTTCGGATGGATCGATGGCAGTGACCATGAGCAGAGCGTGCTGGTGTTCCAAAGGAGGGGGAGCTATCCTAAGGACTTCCTGATCCAGGCACTGAACTTTACGCCTGTCGTGAGGGAGTCCTATCGCATCGGCGTACCAGAACCTGGCTGTTACAAAGAGGTCTTTAACAGCGACGAGGCAAGGTGGGGCGGATCCGGTCAGATGAACACAGATGTTTATCTGACTCAACCAGTGGCCTGGCACAACCATCATCAGTCTCTAGACTTGAGGTTGCCTCCGTTGGGGGCGGTGTTTTTGAGGCATGTGGGGTCGGATTGACGGGAGTTTGTGGGGAAGTTTGGGCTCTTGACGATGGAGCGAGACGGAGTTGAGAGGATGAAGTTCCATGACACGGCTGGAATCCTCGGGCTGAGAACCGATGGTGTATGGAGCGAGATGCGAAGTTCGCTGATACTTGTGTCGGTGATGACTTGCCCCGGGTGGTGTGATCACAAAATTCCTATGTCTGGGGCTAAAGGTTCTTGGGCAAGAGACGATATTATTGGTGAACAGGTAAGGAGCTGTTAGGCCTAAGCTGCTTACGTGGGGGCAGAAGCTGAGTATGGCCAACTCAGCTGAAGTCCAGGGGAATACGGATGTTCCCAAGGAAGTTATTCAAAACAAGGAGGTAAAAAGATGAGGATTAACAACAACATCATGGCGCTGAACGCGCACAGGCAGTTGGCTGTAAATCAAAGCAACGCTGCTAAGAGCATGGAGCGTTTAAGTTCAGGTCTTCGGATCAACCGTGCTGGTGATGATGCTGCTGGTTTAGCTATCTCCGAGAAGATGAGAGGTCAGATCCGTGGTCTGAAGCGAGCTACCCGGAATGCTCAAGATGGTATTAGTT
>DURQ01000005.1 GCA_012840725.1 Bacillota bacterium | reverse complement strand
TTCTTAACCTCCTCTGGATCTAGGTAGACAGTCCTCTGCTCCGTCCTCCGTTTCTTGCTACTTTTCTGGCGATGGCTGTCGATTTCCTCCTTTGTCTCAAATGCTTCAGCCCTAGGCACCGAAAAAAGGTTAAGGCCGCGGGATAGAGAAATATTAGAAAAAAGCCAAAGCGCCCGGTGCAGGCCGGAGCAAGCAAGTGAGAAGGGATGAGCTGCATGAAGATCACGTTCTTGGGACATGCCTGTTTTCTTCTGGAACACTCCCAGACTAAGGTGCTGATCGATCCCTATTTGACTGGGAACCCCTTGGCGGGGGCGGAGGCCGATCGAGTTGAGGCCGACTTCATCCTGGTCAGCCACGGTCACCATGATCATGTGGGGGATGCGGTGAGTATCGCTAAGCGGACCGGGGCCGTGCTCTGCTCGACCGTGGAAGTGTCTCGGGAGCTGTTCAGCGGGGAAGGCCTGAAGACGCTGGCGGGCAACATTGGAGGTACGATGCAGACCTCATTCGGCAGTGTGAAGCTGGTCCCCGCCCAGCACGGAAGCGGGGTGCCTGGCGGGTTGGCCTGCGGTTTTGTAGTGGAGATGGAGGGCCGAAAGGTTTACCATGCAGGCGATACGGGGCTCTTTGCCGACATGCAGCTGCTCAAGGGGGAAGAGCTGGATGCAGCTCTCCTGCCCATCGGCGATTTCTACACGATGGGGCCTGCCGATGCGGTGAAGGCTGTGGACATGATCCGGCCGAAGCTGGCCATCCCCATGCATTTCAACACCTTCCCCGCGATCAAGCAGGACCCCGTCAAGTTCAAGAGATCAGTTGAAGAGCTCGATCTCTGCCGGGTGGTCATACTGGAACCGGGGCAGAGCTTCGAACTTTAGGCGGCAGCCCGCCCGGCGGGCTTCGCCGGGAAGATTCTTGCTTTCAGAGTCAGGTACCTGCCGGCCAGCCAGTCGCTGAGGACCACCAGGATTGCGAAGATCAGCAGGATTAAGGGCAGCGGAAGCTGCGGCCGGATGAAGACTGCGGTGCAGGCCAGGATCAGCCAGTGGATCACGTAGATTTCCGTGATGTTCTTGCTCAAGCGGGACAGGGCCTTGACGATGCTTTCTGGCATGAGGGCAGTAAGGAAGTAGAAGGCGCTGGTCCAGGCCAGGACAAAAGCCGACATGAACAGGCTGCCCAGGAGATTGTGGTGGAAATAGTCGGATGCCACTTCATGGACTTCCCAGCCGAAGCTGATGCCGTAGTGCCTGAAGAGAAGCCAGCAGGCGAGGAGCGCTGGGAGAGAAACCATCAGGCAGATCTGGTAAAGGCGCTTCTTATCCTGGCAGCGCAGGAGCAGCTGGCCGAAGAGGTAGCCCAAGATGGGATAAGGGATCCAGCTCAGGAAGGGGAACCAGGAGGACTCATGGGTTCCCCAGAACAAGCCGGCCAGCCTGACCAGGACAGGCGAGGACGGGGTGGTTCCCGCGAGCAGGAGGTTGAGCGCGGCACAGGCAAAGGAAGCAGCCGCGTAGTGGACGCTTTCAAACCTCAGTTTTGCTGCAAGCGCAAAGAAGAGAAAGGCCAGGCCAGCGAAGGGCAGTATGTCCACCCCAAATAGATAGTCCACTCCTGCTTCCAAGAAGGCTGCATCGCCCGTCCTCAGGTACAGAGCACACATGCTCAGGTAGTCTCGGAAGAAGGCGAAGACGAAACCCAGCAACAGAATACTCAGGCCGCGGCGGGCGAGTCTTCCTGGGGTGTTCTTCCTTGAATAGACGACTCCTACGCCCAGGGCAAACATGAACACGGGCGCTGCTGGCGGGCTGCCGAGGAAGACTATGAGGCGGTTGGCGAAGTTCGGTTCCCACTCGGCGAAGGAAAAGGTCTGCATGCTGTGGACAAGCAGCATGAACAGGATAGCCAGTCCCTTGATTACATCCAGCTCCAGCTGCCTGCCGCGGTTGACCGGGCTGTCGGCAAGAAGTTTCGGTTTCTCCATGGGTATCCTCCCTTTGGATAGGTTTATCTGCTTAAGCTGCAGCACCCCCGGCGGTCTTGGGGGGGAGCAGCTTAGCTTTCAGGAGCAGATACCTGCAGGCCAGCCAGTCTGTGACTGGTACCAGGAACAGGAAGTACACCACGATCCAGGACAGCTCAAAGGGGCCTTGGAGGATGACCCAGGTGAACCCCAGGATCAGCCAGTGGATCACGTACATCTCCGTGATGTTCCTGCTCCAGCGGCAGAGCGAGTTCCGGACAAAATCAGGGAGCTGAGGAGTAAGGAAGAAGAACACACTGATCCAGGCGATCACCATATTCAGCAAGATCAGATTGCCCATGAGGGTGTGCTGGAAGTACGAGCGTTCCCAGAAACCATCCACCCATCCGATATCAATGTCCTGAAGCCGGGCGAAGATGACGAATGCCAGGAGCGCTGGGATAGAGATCCAAAGGCAGTCCTTGTAAAAGCGCTGCTTGTCGCGGCAGCGCAGCAGCAGCTGCCCAAACAGATACCCAGCGATGGGGAAGGGTATCCAGGTCAGGAAGGGGAACCAGGTGTATTCACTGGTTCCCCAAATCAGGTCTGTAACTCTGTACAAAGCCGGCGATTCAAAGGTAATTCTGGACAGGGGGAGGTTGGCCGCCGCGCAGAGCAGGGCCGCGGCGATGTAGTGGACGGTCCGGAAACGCAGTTTGATCGCTGCAGCGAAGAACAGGCATGCCAGCCCGGCGAAGGCCAAGATGTCTATGGCAAAAAAGTACGTCACCGCATCTTCCAGGTTCTCCGCCTCGCCTGTCAGGAGATACGCAGCGCAGAGGCTCAGTGAGTCTCGGACGAAGTTCAGAGCGTACGCCAGGACGAAGAGGCGAAGGCCCCTCAGAGCCAAGGCCTTCACGGTGCTTCTCCTCGAGTAGACCACGCCGACCCCCAGCGCAAACATAAACACCGGAGCCGCGGGCGGGCCGCCCAGGAACCTGATCAGCCGGGTCCCCCAGGTTGGCGCAAAGGGATAAGCAGCGAAAGCCTCGTGCACATGTACCAGCAGCATGAAAAGGATGGCCAACCCTCTTACCACGTCGAGCTCAAGCTGGCGGCCGCGGTTGACGGGGCTGTCCGCGAAAAGGCCTGCGTGGTCCATCGATGTTTCCTCCTGTGTTTTTTGGCTGCCTTGCTAGTAAAGCTGTTTCTGGTTCTCCGCGTATTCCTCAAAGAGCTTTACGCATTCGTCGCGCCCGTATTCCTCGATCAGGAGAACTGAACTGTCTGCCCTGCCCCCTTCGATGAAGCGATAGATGAAGTCATCGCGGAAACCTATGGCCTCCGCATCCTCCGGCCTGGCACCGTAGATTACGTGGGTGATGTTGGACCAGATGATGGCACCCAGGCACATGGGGCAGGGATAGCCCGTGGCATAGAGGGTGTAACCCGAAAGATCATGCGTCCCCAAGACGCGTCCGGCTTCCCGTATGGCGTTGACTTCCGCGTGGGCGGTGGGATCGTGATCCCGCAGAACGCTGTTGGAAGCTACCACGATGATGTTGCCCTCCGAGTCGAAGATGGCAGCGCCAAACGGGCCTCCGATATTCTCGTTCATGGTCTGGCGGGCCCTGGCCACGGACTTCTTCAGGGCTTCATCGAGGAAGCTCTGCCAGCGCCGGTCTTCGGAAAGGTCCACCGGGAAGTCGAAGTACTTGTCGGTGTAGGGTTCATTTTCCAGTTTGTAATGCCACCACTCTTCAGGATAGGGTTCAAAGCCTGCCGCGACCATGGCATCCCGCAGGATGGCGCGGTTGGCAGCCTGTTCAGGAGTGATCTGATCTGTGCCGTGATGGGAGCTCTCATCGAGGAAGTCAAAGGGACTGCCCATATCCACTTCTTCAAGGGTGTCCTTGTAGACGATGGTCAGATCGACTGTGCTTCCCCGGGAATGGCCCGATCTGAGAGCGATGTAGCGCTGTTCAAAGAGGAGGGACTTGTCCACATTGGGGTAAAAGTCCTCTTTCATCTTCTGATCAGCAAGATCCGCACCCCAGAACACGAAATGCTCCACGGCACGCAGCGGGCGGTAGGCGTCATAGATCTTGATGTAGTACCCCTGTTCATCCAAGATCTCCGCAGCCTTCTTCAGGGCTTCCGCCGCTTCTTTGGTGAGGATGGCGGTTGGAGCGTTGTAGCCGCTGATGCGCGTTCCTACGAAGTTATAGTCCGTGAAGTAGCGGATTTCCAGCTGGACCGTGGGGATTACGTCAGTGACATACACAAACCCCTCTGGCAGCTCAAATCCGAGCACCGGCAGTGACAACAGCGCGACCAGCAGAACGACCAGGACAACGGAAACGTTTCTCTTCATGATCTGCACCCCACTTTCACAGTTTTGTGACCTGTCACCGATTGGCGAAATGTTTACATTTCCTTTTCTGAACAGAAATGGTATTTCCTGCCTGGTTAGGGTTTCTTTTGGAGTTACTTTTTCGAAACTGCGCCCAGAGCAGGTTTTCCCCAATCGCTGTCAAAGATGAAGACTGAGTGAACTACCGTTGGGAAGGAAGTGGCTGGAGTGAAGAGCGTACGCCGGCTTGTGATCGCCCTGGTCCTAGCATTGCTGCTGCCTGGAGGAGCCTTGGCCGAAGGGGCGGTGAAGAACGTAATCCTGCTCATCGGGGACGGCATGGGGTTTGGCCAGATCACTGCGGCGAGGCTCAGCCTGGCGCAGGGAGCCTATTCGCAGCTCAACTTGGACACCATGCCCTATACCGGTTTGTCCATCAACTTCGCTGCTAACAACATAATTACGGATTCGGCGGCAGCCGCCACCGCCCTGGCCACCGGTTTTCGCACGGAAACTGGCCGCTTGGGTGTCCTCCCCGACGGAACTCCCGTGCAGAGCATCCTCCTGCGGGCCAAGGAGATGGGGAAGAAAACGGGCGTAGTGGCCACCGTGAGCCTGACCGATGCCACGTTGGCGGCTTTTTTGGTCAACGCTGACCACCGGGCTTTCGAACGGGAAATTGCCGCGGCCATCCTGGCTGCCGAGGTCGATGTGCTCTTAGGGGGCGGCGGAGATGCTTTCGGAATAAACCCCTTTACGAAAAAGCCCAAGTCTAATGCCTTGATCCTGCAGGCCTTGGAGCAAGGGTATACCTTCGTGGCTGACCGGGCTGGGCTCCTTGATATGGAGATCACTCCTGACCTGAAGCTGATCGGATTGTTTATTGGGGGAGATATGAGTTTTGACATTACGCGCCTCCCCACCGAGCCATCACTACTGGAGATGGCGGAGCGGGCTCTGCAGGTGGTAAGCCAGGAGCCGCAGGGATTCTTCCTCTTGATAGAAGGCTCCCGCATCGACCGGGCCGGGCACACCAACAGCATAAAGGAACTCATCGGCGAGATGCTCATGTTTGACCAGGTGGTAGGGTTGGCTCTAGACTTCGCCCGGGCCAACCCGGGAACCTTGGTAGTGGTCACCGCCGACCACGAAACGGGAGGCTTGGCCATTACCGGCGGCAATCCGTCCGGGGAAGGGGTCACCCACGGCTGGGCAGCTACAGCCCACACAGGCAGCATGGTGCCCATCTACGCCTTCGGTCCCGGCGCCGAGCGGTTCACTGGGACCCTGCAGATCACCGAGATTCCGGTGCGCATCGCCGAACTCATGGGCATCGGCGATTTCCCCGCTGCGAAGGAAGGACAGTAGGCGGCAGCAGACCGCTTGCTAACGGTTGGTTAAGGAGCTTGAAACTTTCTGGGCGAGGCAGGATTCACAGAGAGCGAAGTGGAAGTGAGGAACAGGCAGTTGCCCGCAAGGGTGCTGCCTGTTTTAAGGCCTCCTTGAAGTCAGCTTTGCAGAGGGTTCCTGATCCGCGCTGACATGCACTAGTACTCGGATCCGAGGTAACGTCATGAACCGCAGCAGGGTCTGCAGTTGATCCGCTGCACACAGACACCCACGCACGCAGCACACTACGCAGTCAGAGATACGCTATTTCCGGAACAGAACAGAGCCAGGACTTGCGCCACTTTGTCACGATCAAGGATTAGGTTTTCTCTGCGCGGTGCAGCCATCTCGGCTGCACCTTTTTCGCGCTTGGGGGCTTCCCCGCCTGGGTATAAGTCTTCCGGAGATCTGGAACCCTAAGGGAGACGAAAACCCGAAGGAGGCTGAAGATGGAAGTCCACTGCACTGTTCAGAACTGCCAGTGGTGGGACGACAATTACTGTACCGCCAAGAGCATCTTGATCACAAGTGATGAAATCGGGGCTAGCCTTCCAGAGAGCTATGACTATCCAGATACGCAGAGCATCGTGGATCAATTTGGGGAGACATCAGTGGGATCGTGTGAAGCCACCTGCTGCAAGACATTCCGTGACAAGGGGACACCTTAACAGGTGTCTCAATTTTTTCCAAAATTGACTAACTCCTGACATAAGGTGTTAAGGAAGGAATCCCAATTTTGTTGGAGAAGTATGTTCTGCTCATGTTCATTTTTTAAAACGTAAACGCCGCGCTGGGCGTAAAGGGGGAATAAAGAGGAACAAGTAGGACTTGTGCAGCGCCTCAATTCGTCACGAGAAAGGAGAAACTGACTTGAAGAAAGCCTTTGTACTGATGTTTGTTCTGCTGTCCTTGGTCTTCACCAGCCTGGCCAGTGCTCAAAACATTGAAATAGTTTACTGGACACACACCGACGACAACCGCACAGAGATAGAGAACCGCTACATTGAGGAATTCCAGAAGCTGTATCCCAACGTGACCGTGAAGAGGGTAGTTTACGAAGCGGCCAAGATGGGCGATCTCGTGCTCACTGCTTTCTCCGCTCAGAACGCTCCTGACCTGTTCAACCTGCCGATTGAGCAGGAGTACGGCTATGTCATCCACGGCCGTGTGGCCCCGGTGAACTACGAAGCTGCGGGCTATGCCAATGCCGAAGAACTCATCGCCAACTACCTGCCGGGCACCTTTGATCCCGTTACCCTGGATGGCGAGATCTACGGCCTGCCTCTCGAACTCACCAACTGGTCCATTTACATTAACGACCGGATCTTCCGCGATGCCGGGCTTGATCCCGATGTGGACTATCCCAAGACATGGGAAGAAATGATCGAGATCTCCGAGAAGCTGGTCATCCGCGAAGGCGACATCATCATCCGCCGCGGTTTTGACTTCCGCTATCCTTATTACCTTGTAGCTATGCTGCCCATGGTCGAGCAGCTCGGCGGCGCCCTGCTCAGCGAGGATGGCAAGACCGCGATCGTCAATGACGAGGCTTGGATCCAGGTGCTCGAGTGGTTCCGGGAGTTCGGCCCTCATGGACGCAATCTCGGCAGCCCGACCTACACCGCTGCCCGCAAGGTTTGGGACTATGACAACAACGACATCGCCATGTGCCTGTCCGGTTTCTACCAGCAGGGACGTCTGCGCATCGACAACGAGGAGTTCTTCGAGAGCGGCGAATGGCGCGTTGTTCCTTACCCGGTGTTTGAAAACGCCGTTCAGGATGTTGCCTGCTCCTACTACGGCCACTATCTGATGGTGAATGCCCAGGCTTCTCAGGAGAAGCAGTACTGGGCATGGAAGCTCGCCGCTTACATGCTCGACCATCCGTGGGAGTACCTGGAAGTCGTCAACATCATCCAGCCCCGCAACGACCTGCTCGAAGACCCAAGGTTCATGGAACTGCCCTACATGGATGTGTTCATGAACGATATGGAGAGAGGGCACATCGTCTTCCTGCATGAGAACGGCTACCAGTTCGAGCGCTTCATCAAGGAAGCCGTGGAGAGCGTCATGCTGGAGAACATGGATACCCGCGAGGCCTTGGACATCCTGCGCGAGAAGATCCAGGAAGTGCTGGACGATACGTATTAATCTAGCCGCAAGCTGTTGAGAAGCCCGGGCTGGTCTCGGGCTTCTTCACTACTTTGTTTCGGAGGGAAATCATGCGCCGCAGACGAGGATTCAGCATGGAGAGGAAAAAGGCGATGTGGGGGTGGCTCTTTGTCCTGCCCGCCCTTGTCTTTTTCTCTGCCTTCAGTTTCTACCCGATCATCAACGCCTTTTATGAGAGCTTCTACAACAGGAACCTCCTGTCTTTGAGGCCCCCTCGTTTTGTAGGCTGGGACAACTACACTTATCTTTTCAGGTCTAAGGATTTCTGGCTGTCAGTGCAGAACACTGCCATCTTTACTTTGGGAACCTTCATCCCACTGGTATTGTTCAGCCTGTTGCTGGCGGTCTGCATCATGTCTATCCCCCGTTTCCGCCGTTTCTTCCAGCTATCGCTGTACGCACCGGCAGTGCTTTCCTCGGTGGTAGCTGCCCTGATCTGGCTGCTGATCTTCGACCCCCGCGGCCTGGCCAACCAGGGAATGAACGCCCTGCTCGGAACTTCAGGTGTGAACTACAAGTGGCTGTCTGATACCTTTATGCTGCGCCTATCCACGATCATCGTCTACTTCTGGAAGTATATCGGCTATTTTACCGTCCTTTTTGTCGCCGGTATTGGCGCCATCCCCTACAGCCTAACTGAAGCCGCGCTCATCGACGGAGCCAACCGCTGGCAGCTGTTCTGGCGGATCACCTTCCCGCTGCTCAAGCCAACGACGCTGCTGGTTTCGGTCATGACCATGATCCAGTGCTTGAAGACCTTCAGCACCCAGTATCTGTTTTCCACGTCCGGAGCGCCTACGCGTCCGATCAACGTGATCACCCTGAACATCTACAACACCGCGATCAAGGACTATCGGATCGGCAGAGCTACGGCCATGAGCATCCTGCTCTTTTTGGTCATGCTCGTATTCACCTGGCTGCAGCTCAGGCTCTCCCGAACCGAGGAAGTCACTTTCATGTAGGCGCCGCAAGAGGACAGGAGGGTTGTTATGCACACGAAAAAGACGCGTTCTTGGTACTTGGGCCATGTTTCCACGGGCTTTATGTGGTTTGTCCTTATCGCCGCCTGCGTGCTGGTTTTGATCCCCTTAGCCTTCATGTTCACGGCTTCGGCCATGCCGGCTAGGGACATCCTGCGCCTGCCCTATCCGTGGATCCCCAAAGGCTTTTACTGGCCTAACTTCTGGAATGGGATCAAGGGCCCGGAAGACGACTTCATCTTCTTCCGCAATGCCCTCAACTCCCTGATCGTCGCGGGCAGCGTAGCTTTCTTTACGGTGGTGCTGTCAGCGATCACCGGCTACGGCCTGGCTAAGTTCAAGTTTAAAGGCCGGAATCTGGTCTTTATGCTGATCATGGCCACCATGATGATTCCCTTTGAGGCCATCATGATTCCGTTATACATGGTGGTGATGCGTATGGGCCTGCAGGACACCTACGCCGGTTTGATCCTGCCTTTCCTGGCCAACGCCTTTGGAGTCTTCCTGATGCGCCAGTACTTGATCACCTTCCCCGACGAGATCCTCGATGCCGCGCGCATCGACGGTGCAGGCGAAATCCGCATCTTCAGCAGCATCGTCCTGCCCAGCTCGGGGCCGGCCATCGCTACCCTGGCTATCCTGGCTTTCCGTTCCCAGTGGGACAGCCTGCTCTGGCCGCTCCTTGTGGTGCAGAGCGATGAGATGAAGACCATTCCGCTGTACATCACCAGGTACATGGCGGAGACACACAGCGACGAGGGAATTATGATGGCTGTCGCCGTTTTGGCCAGCCTGCCCATGATCGTCCTCTTCTTGACACTGTCCAAGTACTTCGTGAGCAAGGAGGGGCTGACTTCGGCCACCAAGGGGTAAAACTGAAGAACGAAAAGAAGAGCTCCGTTTCCGCAGAACGCATCTGTGGAAGCGGGGCTCTTATGCTTTGCATGGAATGGAGGCTCGGGGGCTATGCTAAGTTTTGGCGGCCCGGGTGCTGGCGCTCACGCACCTGTCCACTTGTCGTAATGGATCTTGCTTTCGTCCCAAGTGTTGGGAGTGGGCCGCTGCTCGGCGGGGTGCCCCAGGGATACTACCGCGGCTGGTTCAATGTGGTCCGGCAGCTCCAAAACCTCTCTGATCAGCCGGTACCATTCCGAGTCCTTGGAAACGCCCAGCCAGACTCCGCCCAGGCCCAGGGCATGGATGGCGAGGAGGATGTTTTGGGTTGCTGCGAAGCAGTCGGCATGGAGATGCTCCAGGCGTTCTTCCACTTTCTGATCGCCGCAGATCGCGATGCCGCAGGCCGCGGAGGCAAGCATCCGTGCGTACGGCTTACCCTCAGCCAACCTCTCCAACCTCGCCCTATCTTGGATCACCACGAAATGGTACGGCCTCTTGTTGTTGGCAGTGGGGGCGCAGAGGCCTGCCTGAAGGATGGCGTTCAGCTGCTCGTCGGTGATGGGCTCTCCTGTGTACCTCCGGATACTCCGCCGCTCCCTGATGGCCGAAAACACATCCACAGCGGCGCTGGTTCTCTCAAGCGTCATGCGCTGCACCTCCTGGAAAATTGGTTCTCGCACTAGTCTGCACCGTCCAGTACATATTTCGACAATCGATGGGATATTCTTGCTCCGCCTGGCAATTAAGCCCTTGACATCTTTAATGATAAAGGTTATCATTAAGACAGAATTCCAGTTTAGGAACGTGTTCCTAACTACAATATTAGGTTACGGGAGGTTTTTCCATGAACCGCATTGGCTTGTCAAATGAGCAGACGAAAAAGGTTGCCGAACATCTGGATCAGCATCTGGCTGATCTCCACGTCCTTTACACCAAGCTGCACAACTACCACTGGAATATCGAAGGGCCTGAGTTCTTCACCCTCCACGCTGAACTTGAGAAGCAGTACGATGCAGTAGCCGAGGAAATCGATGCCGTCGCCGAGCGCATGCTCATGATCGGCCATCGTCCCAGCGCCACTCTGGCCGAGTACCTAAAGAAGGCCAAGATCAAGGAAGCCGAGAGCGCACCGATCCGGGGCAGGAAGGTCGTTGAAGAGCTCTTGGCAGACTATGCTTACCTCATCGCCGGACTGCGGGAGGGTATTAAGGCTGCCCAGGAGATTGGCGATGAAGCCACTGCTGATCTGATGATTGGCTCTCTGTCCGCATACGAAAAGACCGTCTGGATGCTGGAGGCTTACCTGAAGTAAGCACCTCTCGCAGCGCTTAGTCACCTTCTTCAACCTCAGGCCGCAGGCCTGGGGTTTTTTCGCGGTGCGCCGCACATGGCGCGTACCTTTTCGCCCGCCAACAGAAGTCTGCCCGTGTCAATTAACGAATTCGGAGCGGGCATACGGTTCCAGCGGATGCATTACGGATAGAACCTTTGGGAAGGCACATTTGTGAGTTGGTTGTCCAGGTGATGGAAAATAAAAAAGCGTACCCCATTGACTTTATTCGGATACGGTGCAATAATATGCCGGAACAGGAAATCGGGGAAGAAAAAAGGCAAACGTTCCGAAAGGAGCGGACGCAAAGCTACGGGTCTAAAGCTGCTCAGCAGCCATGACGGCCGAGTTGCTCTTCGCAGTGGTGTCCCAGACACCTTTGTTTGGCGTTGGAAGAGCCATTCCTTATGTCGGAAGCGGGCTCTTTTTTTGTTTGCAATTATGACGTGGGATGTGGATTGCTCTTGTCACTTACCGCCGAGCGTTGAGTATGTCCGCTTGCCTCGCCTATCTGGAAGAGCATGCCGGGACGCAGTTTAACCAAGATATTGTGGACATCTTCATGTCCACAGTTCGCCTTGACGTGGCTGTGTCCAGATGATTGGCAGTCGAAGACCCGCCCGGCTGTATCTGGGTGGATTCAGGGGGGAGGTGAACAGAGATGGACGAACGGCAGAAGTCGCAGGAGTTTCAGGTGGTGGTGTTCTCTGTTGGTGGAACGGAGTTTGCCATACCTATAGCTGTGGTCAGGGAGATCATCGCAGTTGCCAAACTGGTCTCGCTTCCCGATATGCCTCCTTCTATGGTGGGGATCATCAACGTGCGGGGCAGTATCCTGCCCGTGATCGACCTCAAAGCCAGATTCGCCATGGGAGACGGCGCAGTAGTTGATCGGGACAAGCAGAGAATTCTCCTAGTGGAAGTGGAGGATGGCATGGTCGGGTTTTTGGTGGACACTGTTTCAGAGGTGCTGAACATTTCTCGACCGTCTGTGGAAAGTTTGGATGCAATTCAGGGGCTGCATGCTAATGTGATCGATTCCATCTGCAAACTGGAAGGTCGCTTGATTCCCATTGTCAACACAGTACAACTACTGACAACTCAGGAAACTAGACAACTCGAAGACGCCGCTAAGGAGAGAGCAACATGTTCCGCAATCTAACGCTAGCGAAGAAACTCATCTTAGGTTTTGCCCTCGTGCTTGTGGTGGGCTCTGTGGTTACGGGTTTCGCCATTCTGTACATGAACCGTATCGCATCCAACACGGACACCATGTTTCACTATTCTTACACAGCAACCGCCACAGCCCTGCAGGCTCAAGCCAGGGTCACGGCCATGTCCCGGGAGATGAAAGACCTAATCTTGACCACTGATTCAACTGCCCGCAAGGGTCACATCAGCAAAGTGAACGAACTGAACGATAAGGTCCTGGCTGATTTTAACACGCTCTACGAAAGGTTTTTGGGTGATCCGGCGTTAATTGATGCTGCCCTCAAAGCCTTTAACGATTGGGAGCCCATTCGCGATGAAGTGTTCCGTTTCCTGGATCTCGGTCTAGAAGAGAACGCGGCACAGATCAGCAGGAACGAGGGCACTGCCCAAATCCAGCTTGTAGAACGCGCCATCCAGGAGGTGGTGCGGGATGCGATGCTGCGGGCTGAGAACTTCAACCAGGAAGCTCAACGCAGTGCTTCGTCCGCTACCTCCACTGTTGTCGGTTTGATGGTGTTGGCGTGCGCAACAGCCGTGCTGGCCACTTTTCTTATTACCAAGTCCATCACCAGGCCCGCAGCCAAGCTTTTGGCCTTGACCAATGAGATTGCCGACGGCAACCTGGCCGTTGCCGATGTGGATTACAAGAGTAAGGATGAAATCGGCCGCCTGACTGAGGCGATGAATAGAATGAAAGCGGATCTGCGCGAATTGGTCCGATCCGTCCGGGAGTCCGTGGGGATTGTGCGCTCTTCCGCAGAGCAAATGGCATCCGGAGCACAGGAGACCAGTGCTTCGGTGGAAGAATTGGCCGGCAGCGCCAATGAGTTCGCCAGTGCCGTGGACCGCCTGAGCCAGAACACTCAGGAAATGTCCATCTTGGCCGCTAAGTCCAATGAACTGGCCACGAACGGCTCCACCGATATTGAACGCACTGTCACGTCCATGAATGAAATCAACGAAGTGGTTTCGGCTCTGGCCACGGAGATCAAAGCCCTGGGACACCACTCGGAGGAGATCGGGAAGATTGTGTCCCTGATCACCGGTATCGCCGACCAGACTAATCTCCTGGCCCTCAACGCGGCCATTGAAGCGGCCAGAGCAGGCGAGCAAGGCCGCGGTTTCGCAGTTGTGGCTGAAGAAGTACGCCAGCTCGCCGAGCAGTCTGCCAAGGCAGCTGGTGAGATCACCCAGTTGATCCAGCGCATTAGGGAAGCCGTCCATTCTTCGGTGGACCGGGCAGGAGAAGGAACCCAAAAAGTGCGGGCGGGTATGGAGGTTGTGGCCCATACCGGCTCCATGTTCGGGGATATAGCAAGTGCCATTGAGTCCCTGTCGAGAGGGATTGCCGATGTAGCGGCCACTAGTGAAGAGCTGGCGGCAGGTGCCGAGGAGATGGGAGCAACTACCGAACAGCAATCTGCCTCTGCAGAGCAGATGGCGGCATCTGCAGCGGAAGTGGCCCGTGCAGCGGAGACACTGGACTCGCAGATGCGGCGGTTTCAGGTCTGAGCACGCTGCAGAGGGGGCGTCCCCTAGCCCAAAAGCGAGATGACGGCCTGCGCAACTTCCTTGCCGGGAGATGCGGAGGCCTTTATGTATGGCTGGCGAAACGTACCATAACCATACGATCGTAAAGGGATCTGAGAGTAAGGTCCACTGGATCAGCGTTCCTCAAGCCAACGGTTGATCGCGGACACAATGGATCCAAACACCGCTCACTTGCGGGGCGGTGTTTTTCTCTCAAAAAGGGGTTTTGGAGGATCAAGCGAAGGATCAACGTCAGTGAACCGAATCGGGCTGCTGCCGCTGACCCTAGCTGCAGCGGGGAAGGAGGATAACATGAGCAGAAAAGTCGTGACTTTCGGGGAGATCATGCTCCGCCTGACTCCTCCGGACTGCAAACGCATTGTGCAGGCGGAGAGTTTCGAAGCGATTTACGGAGGCGGAGAAGCCAATGTCGCGGTAACCCTGGCCAATTTCGGCCTGGACTCGTACTACGTCACCAAACTGCCGGGCAATCCCGTTGGGCAGGCCGCCCTGAATGCCCTGCGGCGCTATGGTGTGCGCACTGACTACATCGCCCGCGGGGGAGACCGGCTCGGAATCTACTTCTGCGAAAACGGAGCCAGCCAGCGTCCATCGCTGGTTATCTATGACCGGGCCCATTCAGCCATCGCCGAAGCAAGCCCTGAGGACTTCGACTGGGACAACATCTTCAGCGGTGCAGATTGGTTCCACATCACCGGCATCACTCCAGCTCTGAGCGAGGGCGCGGCAGCGATTTCCCTCCAGGCTGTGCAGGCGGCAAAGGCGCATGGGGTAAAGGTGAGCTGCGATCTGAACTACCGGGCCAAGCTGTGGAGCAGGGAACGCGCCGGCGAAGTCATGTCCCAGATCATGGAGTACGTTGATGTCTGCATTGCCAATGAGGAAGACGCCGAGATGGTCTTCGGGATCAAGAGCGGTTCGGATATCACAGGGGGAAGTATCAACGTGGAGGGGTTCAAAGATGTAGCCCAGCAGCTGATCGACCGGTTCGGCTTGGAGCTGGTGGGAAGCCACCTCCGCATCAGCCGCAGCGCCTCTGACAACGGCTGGCAGGTTGTGCTGTATGACGGAAACGAGTTCGTGCAGTCCACACCCTATGACATCCACATCGTAGACCGCGTCGGCGGGGGAGATGCCTTTGCCGGTGCTCTGATTTACGCGCGGCTCACCGGCATGAGCCTCCAGGAAGCGGTGGAGTTCGGGGCCGCGGCATCATGCCTCAAGCAGACCATCCCGGGCGACTTCAACCATGTCAGCCTCGCGGAAGTCCAGGCCCTGGCTAGAGGCGATCGTTCCGGCCGGGTGAAGCGCTGAAGTCAGCCGCAGCAAGCCGCCGGTCACAAGCTCAGTTTGTCCCAATCGAAGAGTTCTCCCGGGTCCCACTTGCGCTGGGGATCGTAATCCTTGTGGGTAAGGATGTTCTCCGGCGGGACGCTGTAGCGGTTCATCAGGTAACCTAGGAGCATGTTCAAGGCCAGGTACTGGGCCTGGGTGTAACCCCGATCTTCGGAGCGGACCAGGGCATCTGCTGCTGCGCCGATTACCGGCTCCATTTCTGCCGAGCTGCCTATACCCATCAGTTCGATGCCGATGGCGTAACGGTTCATGTTGTTGGTCAGCTCCGGATCGCCGTTCCAGGAGCCGCGTCCGGCATGGCGGGCCGTGCGGTTATCTGCGACAAAGCGGAAGATCTGCCCCTCACGGTCGATGACGTAGTGGGCTTCCACCTCGTAGCTCTCGAAAATGTACTGGATGCGGTCGAGCTGGAAGGGATCATCCGGGTTTGCTGCGGCATCGCTCATCGCGTGGAGCATGATAAAGCGGATGTCTTTCGACCCCCGGGGCCTGAGGGGCCTTGCGATCAGGCCTCCCGGGGCGTCTTTGATCTCCAGTTCCACGGGGTGCTGTCCTGTTGGCATGAGGCAGCCCACAGCCAGCAGGGCGAACATTGCGAGAACGAGGGCAAGCAGTCTCTGCACAGCCATCGCGTTCACTCCTTCCGCAGTCGATCTTCGTGCTCGGTCTGGGCTCTCCCCCTGGGAACTGCTGGGAGGTATTGGCGGGGCTGGGGAAGAATAGGACTCCTGAGACGGAGAGGAGGAAGTGCCATGCCCTTCAGCATCGTCCAGGAAGATATTACCACAATGCGGGTGGACGCTATTGTCAATGCGGCCAACCCGGGTCTAGTCATGGGCGGGGGAGTGTGCGGAGCGATCTTCCGGGCGGCAGGAGCCCAGGAAATGGAGAAGGCCTGCCGGCCTCTGGCCCCCATTGCCGTGGGCGAAGCGGTGATCACTCCAGGGTTCGCCCTGCCTGCCAAGTACGTCATCCACACCGCGGGACCTGTGTACCAGGGTGGATCAGAAGGCGAGGCTGATCTGCTGCGGGCGAGCTACCTGAACAGCCTGCGCCTGGCTCTGCAGCAGGGATGCACCAGCATCGCTTTTCCGCTCATATCAAGCGGCATCTACGGCTACCCCAAGAGGGAAGCCCTGGACATTGCCACCGCGGCCATCCGTGATTTCCTGGCCGAACACGATCTGGAGATCTACTTGGCTGTGCTGAACCGGCAGGCCGTTGAGATCGAAGAAGAGCTCCTGGCTGGCCTGGCCAGTTATGCGGCCGAGGAGAGGGAAGGGCGCCATGCCGAGCTCTTGGAAGAACGGGCGGAGTCCCATCAGGCGCTCTACTCCTATGTTCCCGTTCGCACCGTAGACAGCCTCCTCGCGGATCTGGAAGAGTCTTTCGCCGAAGCCCTGTTCCGGCTGATCGATGCGAAAGGTAGGACCGATGTGGAAGTGTACAAGCGGGCTAACCTGGACCGCCGCCACTTTTCCAAGATCCGCAGCAACCGGGACTATGTGCCCAGCAAGCGCACGGTGCTCGCCCTAGCCATCGCCCTGGAGCTTTCCCTGGAAGAAACCGAAATCCTGCTCAAGAAAGCCGGGTACGCCCTCTCGCCCAGCCAGATGTTCGATGTGATAGTCCAGTACTTCATCATCCATGGAATGTACGATGTTTACGCCATCAACGAAGTCCTGTTCAGCTACGGCCTGCCGCTCCTTGGCAGTGTGGGGAAGGGGGAAAAGGAGTGCTGAGGAATGTGAGGATCGGTTTCTCCAAGTTCGGGTTCATGGTGGCGGCGCTGCAGCTGCTGCCCAATGTTTTCTGGGTCTTGTTTCCACCCGCTCAGAACGTCTTGACCGCGAACTCATCCACCGTGCCCGTTCTCGAGTACGGCGAGCACATTCTGGGTATCTCCATCGTGATCTTCCTCGTGTTCCTGGTTCCGCGGCAGGAGGGAGCCCCTGTCTTCGGGAGATTCACGGCTAAGCTCAGCCTGGCGGCCATTGCCCTTTGCTGGTTGGGATGGGTGCTCTATTACATCGGGATACAGCACAATGCCCTCATCTACGCGATGGTCGTTCTGCCCCCTATCGCTTTCTTCCTTGCCGGGCTGGCCCAGCGGATCCGCCTGATCAGCGTCCTCAGCCTGGTCTTCCTCGTCTTCCATTTCGCTGTAACGCTGGAGAACTTCCCGCTTTGGTAGTGTTACCGGCCCTTGGCGGACTTGGCCGCCAGGTCTTGGAAGAACTTCGCCGCCCCGGCGATTTCCTCCGCCGTGGGATGGCCCTTGGCGATGCCGCCGAACAGTTTGAAGGGCCCAAAGGTGTCGAAGCCGCGGCACCCGTACTCGCCCATCATCTGGGCATCCCGCGATTTGGCGATCTGTTCGAGTTTCTTGATGTTTGGCTTACTGGCGCCGTATGTGTAGATGAAGAACACCTTTTTCCCCCGGGGCAGGTTCTTCTCCGCGCACTTGACTACGCTGCGGTGAAACCTGCCGAAATAGGTGCCAGAGGCAAAACCGATCAGATCGTAGGCCGCAAGATCAACATCTTGGCTGTTGGCTGCTTCAAACAGGGTTACATCGCCCTGTTTGGCGATGGCATCCAGCAGCTTCTTTGTGTTTCCCCGGTGTCCGGAGTAATAGACGATAGCTGTCTTCATGCCGATTCCCCCTGGAGAGTTTGATCCATCTTTAGGATCATTATACAGGGGTTGACTGTGAGCGCGCCACCATTTGTCGCCTGAGGGGCGACCAAGGATCTCTCTGCCGCTGGTACCATGAAAGCAAAAGAGCTCAGGGAGGGTACAGCAGTGAATCTCACCGAGTTGGTCTCTGTTCTGGACAAAAGCGGGTCCATGGGCGGTCTTGAGGACGACACCATCGGCGGCTACAATGCTCTGCTGGAGAAGCAGAGGGAAGTGGAGGGCAAGTGCCTTGTGACAACGGTCCTCTTTGACCACGAGTATTCGGTGCTGCACGATCAAGTGGACCTGTCGCAGGTGCGGCCCCTGACCCGCAGGGAGTACCAGGCGGGCGGCTCCACCGCCCTGCTGGATGCTATGGGCCTGACCATCCAGCGTGTGGCTGACCGGCAGCAGCAAGCCCAGGGAGAAAAGAAGGACGCAAAAGTGCTGTTTGTGGTGATCACCGACGGCGAGGAAAACAGCAGCGTGGAGTTCTCTGTGCAGAGAGTGCGGGAGCTGGTGGAGGCGCAGAAGCAGCGCGGCTGGGAGTTCATCTTCTTGGGAGCGAATATGGATGCCATTTCGGTTGCCTCCCGTTACGGGATCGACGCCAGCCGGGCCCAGAGCTTCCACGCCGACCACCAAGGGGTCACCCTCAACTTCGCCGCGATGAGCGAGGCAGTCGCCGATTACAGAAGGAGCGGCAGGGTGAGCACTAACTGGAAACGGCAAATTGACGCCGACTACCAACAGCGTAAGCGGGGCAGATAGGTTGAGACCCCAGGTCTTCCTGGGGTCTCAGACTCAGGAAAAGGGCGCCTTTCACAGCTAAAGGCCCCTTTTTGCTGTCTGGGTTCATCCTTCCTTCCGCAGTTGAAAAAAGCGAGGAGAAGCTCTGTTTTTCAACTGGAAGCAAAAGGGCATTGGACACATGATGCGGAACAAACAAACAGAAATCTGACATCTCAAGGAGGACTAGCCAAGGCCAATGAACGCACGAGCGGTGTCTTACGGATTTCGTCTGCTGCTGCAGCGCCTGTTAGGGCTTGTTCTGTTTCTTATCGGGTCACGGTTTTCCGCTGACTACCATGTTTGGGTGTACTTCGGTACAAACTTAGTGCTTGCCGCCTTAGGCTGGGTGTACATCTACCGGATCAACCCCGATGTCCTGGCAGAGCGGGGTAAAGTAGTGACCGACTCCCCCGTTTGGGATAAGTGGCTTTTGGGGCTTTACTGGCTTCTCCACTTCTTTGTGATCCACTTGGCGGCTGGCTTCGGATTTGGGACAGCATTGGCTGAGAACGTCTTCTGGGCCGGCATGTTCTTTGTTGTGGCTTCTTCGGCCCTGGCTGTGGCTGCGGTGCGGGTAAACCCCTTCCTTGAGTCCACAGCCCGCCTCCAGGCAGAGCGCGGGCAGTTTGTGGTCCAGGCGGGAGTTTACGGGGTGGTGAGGCATCCCACCTACGCATCCGTTCTCCTGTCCTGCTTGGGGATCTGTCTGGTCTTCCAGACGGTTTGGGTCTATGTGCTCGCACTCTTGATCGCCGCTCTTATCGTCACCCGGACCAGTCTCGAGGACACAATGCTCTTGGAGAAGCTTCCGGGCTACAGCACGTACGCCCAAAGAGTACGTTACCGGTTGATCCCCTTTGTGTGGTGAGGCGCGGGTGAGTGGTGAAAAGGCGGCTGTCCTGTGGGCCGAAGCCCAGCAAAAAGGGGTCACTGGCCCTTTCTTTTCAGTCGGGAAAATTCGCCTCAAAAGAAGGAGGAGCCGCTTGTTTAGAGAATCTTAAGGTTATGGGGATTCTTCCCTCCTGTTTATGTTGGCAGTAGTGCAAACGTTATCACTGTTGGGGGTGGTGGCTTCATTATCGCTGCGTTGTCCAAAGGAGAAAAACAAACGGAGGTGCCAATTATGAAAAGGACAGCTGTGCTGTGTTTAATGCTTGTTTTAATGTTGGCCCTTAGCCTTCCGGCTGCAGCTTCTGTACCTGGAGAGCTGCTCATCTGGACCGATACGGAGAGAGCTCCTGTTTTGACTGAAGTGGCGAGGACGTTTGTGCTCGAGTACGGTATTTCTGTGAAGATCCAGGAGCTGCCCTTCGGAGATATCCGTGACAACATGGCAATCGTTGCCCCGACCGGTGAAGGCCCCGACATCATTGTGGGTGCCCACGACTGGCTCGGACAGCTGGTTACCGATGGCCTGATTGAGCCCATCGACATTGAAGACCCGTCGCTCTTCCTCCAGTCCGGTCTGGACGCCTTCACTTGGGGCGGAAAGTACTACGGGATTCCCTACGCCATTGAATCCATCGGCCTGTTCTACAACAAAGACCTGGTAGGCGAAGATGGCGTGGCCAGCTTCGAAGAACTGGTTGAGCTGACCAAGAACGAGCTGGCGCCCAAGGGCATCTACGGTTTGGTGCTGCCTCAGCCCGATCCTTACCACACCTTCCCCTTCTTCAGCATGCTGGGCGGCTACGTCTTCGGCACTGACGCAGAGGGCGTTCTGAACCCGCTGGATGTGGGCCTCGCTAACGAAGGTGCCATTGAAGGTTTTGAGTACTTCGAGAAGCTGCTCAATGAAGGCGTGATCGCCAGGGCCACCCCGTACGACACCATGATGAGCCTGTTCCAGAACGGCCAGGCCGCCACCATGATGACCGGCCCCTGGGCCTTTGGTGACGTGCGTGCTGCCAGTGTGAACTACGGCTTTGCCCAGATTCCTTCCTACAAAGGGCAGTTCGGCAAGCCTTTCCTCGGCGCACAGGGCTTCATGATCAGCGCTTTCAGCGAGAACAAGATGCTTGCTAACATCTTCTTGAACGAGTTTGTGGCCACAAAAGAGACCATGCTGGCCATTTACGAAGGCGATCCCCGTCCCACCGCGTTCCTGCCTGCAGCGGAGATCATCAATGAGGATCCCGATATGGCTGGCGTAATGGCTGCCGCGGCAGAAGCCACGCCGATGCCGGCTATCCCCGCCATGAACTCGGTCTGGACGGCCTGGAGCGATGCCATCGAGCTGGTGATCAACCAGCAGTCCACGCCTCGGGCAGCTATCCAGAACGCTGTGCAGGTAATCGTACAGACCATCCAGGAAAGCATGTAACTGATACTAGGCAGAGATTCCCCTTGGAGGTCCTCCAAGGGGAATCTTCTCAGAAGCACGAGCAAGAAATGAGTGATGGAATTGGGCAAGCTCATTAAGGTAGTTCTGCTGGGCATCTTGAATGTGGTTTTCATCTGGACTGCGCTGTTCCTCTATGGCATCCAGGCCTACTGGATCCTGCTTCTGCTGCTCGTGGGGGCGGCCCTGATCAACTATGTCTTTATCTCGGAGAAGGCTTATCCCTACCGTTATCTGCTTCCGGCTTCCTTTTTCATGATCCTGCTGGTCGTCTACCCCATCCTCTACACAGTGTACGTCTCGTTAACCAACTACGGGACCGGCAATATTCTCAGCAAAGAACAGGTCATCGCCCAGCTGCAGGACCGACGTATCCTGGACGCCGACGCCGGAAACTACAGCTACCGGGTATTCCGCGACAGCACGGGTCAGCTCTGGTTTCTCTTCGCCGATCCCCAGGGCAGCCTCCTTCTGGGCTATGAAGGAAAGCTGGAGGCAGTCACCGAGGAGGAGGCTTCGGCCCGCCTGGCGGGGTTCAGCGAGCTCGCCAGAGCCGAGGTGGTGCGGGCGACGAACGAGCTTTCCGCTCTCTCCTTTGCCCTGGATGAGGTCAGCTACCTGCAGATGCGCAACATCTACTCCTTCGGCGTCTACCGCCCGCAGTACCAGTATTCGCCAGAGCGCGATGAGCTGACCGATCTGGAGAGCGGCATCGTCTACACGCCGGTGCTCGGTTACTTCCAGGCCCCCGACGGAACGCGCCTCACGCCCGGTTTCCGGGAGGTGATCGGCCTTGGGAATTTCCGCAAGCTGTTCGCCAACCCGCAGGTGACGGGGCCCTTCTTCCGAGTCTTCCTCTGGACCGTGGAATGGGCGCTGCTCAGCGTGGGCTGCACCTTTGCTGTGGGGCTGTTTTTGGCCCTGCTGCTCAACGATCCATACCTGCGCCTGCGCAAGTTCTACCGGGGGATTCTCATCCTGCCTTACGCCGTACCCGCGTTCATTTCCGCACTGATCTGGCGCGGGCTCTTCCATACCGAACTAGGGGTGATCAACCGCATCCTCAAGGCGACCATCGGTTCGGGAGTGCCCTGGCTCCAGGATCCCTTCTGGGCGAAGGTGGCGCTGGTTATCCTCAACCTCTGGCTTGGCTTCCCTTACATGATGATCGTCTGCCTGGGAGCCCTGCAGAGTATCGACAACGAGATGTACGAGGCCGCAGTGGTGGACGGCGCTTCGCCCTGGCAGCAGTTTTCACATATCACCCTGCCCCTGCTCATGGTGAGCGTTGCGCCGCTGCTTATCGCATCTTTCTCTTTTAACTTCAACAACTTCTCCGTGATCTACCTTCTGACCCGGGGCCGGCCGCCCATCGTCAATGCCCAGACTCCGGCGGGCCATACCGATATCCTCATATCCTACACCTACCGCCTGGCCTTTGAGAGCGGGCGGGGTGTGGACTACGGCCTGGCCTCCGCTGTTACCCTGGTCATCTTTTTGATCACGGGAGCCATTACCTTCCTCAACTTCCGCTTCACCGGCGAACTGGAGGAGGTGCGCAAGAATGTATAGGAGACACACCCTTTTCGGTTCTATCTGGCGCCACGCTGTTCTGCTGATCTTTGTGGCCTTCGCGTTGTTTCCGATCCTCTGGGTGCTTTCAGCTTCCTTCAACCCCGCGAACACGCTGGTGGGGCAGAGCCTGATACCCCGTAACCCCAGCCTGGACAACTACCGGGAAGTGTTCACCAGCGAGCAGTATCCCATCGCGGGCTGGATCAGGAACTCGGTGGTGATCGGCCTGATCACCTCCACTCTCGTGGTGGTCATGACCGCCTTTGCCGCCTATGCCTTTTCTCGTTTCCGCTTTAGGGGGCGCCGTACAGGTTTGTTCGCCTCCCTGCTCATCCAGGTCTTTCCGCAGATGCTGGCGGCGGTTTCCATCTACCTTCTGGTGCTGAGCATCGGCCGCATTATCCCGGCTCTCGGCATCAACACCCATGCCGGTTTGATCATGGTCTATCTTGGCGGAGCCATGGGGGTTAACGCCTGGTTGATGAAAGGCTATTTCGACACCATACCCAGTTCGCTGGAAGAGTCGGCCATGATCGACGGGGCTTCGCCCTTCCAGGCCTTCTTCATGATCATCCTGCCCCTCGCCCGGCCGATCCTGGCTGTGGTCTTCCTGCTGCAGTTCATCGGCACCTACTCCGAGTTCATCCTGGCAAGCATCCTGATCACCTCTACGGAGAAGTACACTCTGGCTGTGGGGCTGCAGTTCTTCATCCAAGACCAGTACGCAAGCCGTTGGGGAGTGTTTGCGGCAGCCTCAGTGCTGGGCGCTCTGCCGATTGTGATCCTGTTTACGCTCCTCCAGAAGAACCTAGTTACCGGGCTGACCAGCGGTGCGGTGAAGGGCTGATTTGTGCTGGAAATAACTTACTGGCAATGGCAGGAAACTAACCCCCTGCGCAGAAGTTGCATACACTAGACCTTAAGGGGGATTGCCATGCAATCGAAGAGACTTGCCCTGTTGGCCTTGTTGGGTGCCCTTCTGCTGCTTACCGGATGTGCTGGTGAGTTCTACAACGATCTGTACGTCTTGGATATCCTTGACGTAGCCAACGGAGAAGAGGAATACCTCTTGACGGGCGGTACGGTGTACATCGAGTCACCGGGTGAGGAGTACGAGCCTACGCTGAAGTCCCTTTTGGAGCAGAACTTCTGGGAAGTTGAGAACTTCCGGAAAGGCGATGGTGATTATTCCTCCAAAGTCATCGCCGATCTGAAGGTGCCTGTCTTGCACTTCGACACCTGGCTGACGGAAAAATGGGCTGACGAGACCATGGCGTTTCTGGTCATGCCCATGGAAGACGGGCTGATCGCCTTTGGGCTTATGCTCAATGGCGAAAGGATCGACGCCATGTTTGCCTCCTTGGCCGAGGAAACCTTTTTCACCTTGAGCATCCACGAATTCAGTTTCAACGTCAAGCTGCATAACGATCTGCGCGAATCAATCCCCGTCTATTTCCAAGGGCTCTACGTCAACGGTACGCCGGTCCATTATGAGGAACTCTGGGAGCTGGCACGGCGGGATACGGTTGATATCAAGCTGGGCGATGTGGCCAGAGACTACGCCTACGAAGAAGGGTATGTGTTCTTAGGGGTCTTGGAATACTGGGAGTAAGGAAAGAAAGTGGGTTAGGGCTGGGAGGCTTCCTCCCGGCCTTTTCTATATCCCGCCGAGGGCAGGATTGACCGCGGGTCTGGAGAATAACTGTGGGCAGGCAACTCTCCAATGGAACGAGGATCGGACATGACAAGAAGCAGCAGATCAATTCCCTTGACTGAAGGCAGCATCTTTCACGCACTGCTCAAACTGGCACTGCCCACCATCGCCACATCTTTCGTGCAGATGGCCTACGGTTTGATCGACATGATCTGGGTGGGCCGGTTGGGAAGCGGAGCAGTGGCGGCTATCGGCACTTCTGGCTTTTTCACCTGGCTGGCCAATGCTTTCATCCTCATCCCCAGAATCGGTGCGGAAGTCGGCGTGGCCCAGTCCGTCGGCAGGCAGGACAAGGAAGGCGTTGCCAAAGCCATCCGCCACAGCATTCAGCTCATCCTCGCCCTCATAGTCCTCTATGCAGCCGGCCTGTTCGCACTGCGGGATCCGCTTCTGCGCTTCTACCGGCTGGGAGAGGAGATCCAGGGAATGGCCAGCACGTACCTGGCCATCATCTGTGTGGGCCTGCCGTTTTTTGCCGTTAACCCCGTCTTCACTGCCATCTTCAACGGCTCAGGCGACAGCACCACTCCATTCCGCATCAACGCGCTGGGGCTGTTGAGCAACATCATCCTCGACCCCCTTCTCATCTTCGGCCTCGGGCCCATCCCCCGGATGGGAGTGGCCGGTGCCGCCTTGGCTACGGTGCTCGCACAGATCCTGGCCACCACCGTCTTTATCGTGGAGACCCGCCGGCGCCCCGAACTCTTCTCGGGTCTGAGGTTTTTCTCCAAGCCGGATTGGCAGTACCTGCGGCGCATGGTTACCATGGGATTGCCCATGTCGCTGCAGAGCGCCCTGTTCACTCTGATCAGTATGGTGATCGCCCGCATCATCTCCGCCTGGGGTCCCGTGGCCATCGCAGTGCAGAGGGTAGGCTCCCAGGTTGAGTCAATTTCCTGGATGACCGCGAACGGCTTCCAGACGTCCATGAGTGCCTTCACCGGCCAGAACTACGGAGCCCGCAACGGCCAGAGAGTCTACCGCGGGTACTTTGTGGGTTTAGGGATTGTCTCGGTCATCGGCGTGGTGACCGGTGCAGCTCTGATCTTTGCGCCCAGGCTCCTCATCTCCATCTTCCTGCATGAGCCAGAGGCCATCGCCATCGGTGCCAATTACCTGCGCATCCAGGGTTTCTGCCAGCTGCCCATGTGCGTGGAGATCCTGACCGCCGGGGCCTTCATCGGTTTGGGCCGCACTTCTCCGCCTTCGATCGTGGGGATCGCGATGAACGCCCTCCGGATCCCGGCATCCCTGATCGCCTCCGCCATAGGCCTTGGGCTCAATGCCGTGTGGTGGATCATCAGCATCACAGCTACTTTGAAAGGGGTCATCTTGAGCGCCTGGTACCTGCGCTTTATGAACGATGATCCCGAAATGCTCAGTCTGCGCGCCGAAAGCGCGGCACGGGAGGGAACAGTGTGAATCTGAACATACATGGGCTTGAAATATCCTATCCAACGCAGCGCTATCCCTTTTATGCCCGCCGGGGCATGGTTGCCACATCAAACGCTTTCGCCGCGCAGGCCGGGCTGGAGATGCTGAAAAAGGGAGGCAACGCCGTAGACGCCGCCCTAGCTGCCGCCGCCTGCCTTACGGTGTGCGAACCCACTGCGAACGGTATCGGCGGCGACGCCTTTGCCCTGGTAGCCTTTGAGGGAAAACTCTACGGGCTGAACGCAAGCGGCCCCGCACCGCGCCGTCTCAGCCTGGAATCCCTGGCGGTGCTAGGCCTGAAGGAAATCCCCCGCTACGGCTTTGTGCCGGTAAATGTTCCAGGCGCGCCTGCGGGCTGGGCAGCCCTTTCTGAACGCTTCGGCAGGCTGCCCTTGAGTGACGTTTTCGCGCCCGCAGTAGATTACGCCGAAAATGGCTATCCTGTCTCAGCCGTCCTCAGCCGTCAGTGGCAGCGGGCGTTTGAGATCTACAGCCGGAATCTTAAGGATGACGCTTTTCAGCCTTGGTTCCGCACCTTCGCTCCTGAGGGGCGGGCTCCCCAACCTGGGGAAGTTATGCGCCTGCCCGATCACGCCCGGACTCTGCGCCTCATCGCCGAAAGCAATGCCGAGGCTTTCTACCGCGGTGAACTTGCCGAGCGCATCGACGCCTTTGCCCGGGAGCACGGAGGCTTCCTGAGGGCTGAAGACTTAGCTGCTTTCCAGCCGGAATGGGTGCAGCCCATCGGAACTCAGTTTAAAGGGCTGGAAGTGTGGGAGATTCCACCCAACGGCCAGGGTATCGCTGCTCTGCTCGCACTGAATATTCTGAGAGGCTTTGACCTGGAAGCTCAAGACAAGCACTCCGCACGCAGCTACCACCTGCAGATCGAGGCTTTGAAGCTGGCCCTAACCGAGGCGCAGCAGCAGGTGGCTGATCCCAAGTTCATGCGGGCTTCCCTGGATCACCTCCTATCTGAAGAGTGGGCCGAAGAAAAGCGGGCGCTTATCCGGGAGGAGGCTGTACTGCCTCCGCCTTCGCCAGAGATCCAGGGCGGTACCGTTTACCTCTGCACGGCCGACAGCGAGGGGAACATGGTTTCCTTCATCCAGAGCAACTACATGGGCTTCGGCTCCGGCCTTGTGGTCGCGGGGACGGGCATAGCCCTGCACAACAGGGGGCACAATTTCTCCCTCGATCCCCAGCATCCCAACTGCCTTGCTCCTGGCAAACGGCCGTATCATACGATCATCCCCGGCTTCTTGACAAAAGATGGCCAACCTCTCGGGCCCTTCGGAGTTATGGGCGGTTTCATGCAGCCCCAGGGACATGTGCAGGTGATCGTTAACCTGGCGTGCTTCGGCCACAATCCCCAAGCGGCTCTGGATGCGCCCCGTTTCCAGTGGATCCGGGGGAACGAGGTGAACCTGGAACAGACCGTACCGGCGGACGCTGCCCGGCAGCTCGCGGCCTGGGGGCATGAGGTGACAGTTACAGGCGAAAACGCCTTCTACGGGAGGGGCCAGATCATCCTGCGCAGCGGCGAGGTGCTCGTAGGCGGCACGGAGAGCCGGGTGGACGGGACCGCGGCGGTATGGTAGGATCGATGCAGAAGGAGAACTATCCATGATCTACCTGGACCAGGCTGCCACTTCATATCCCAAACCGCCAGAGGTTGTGCAGGCCGTTACCGAAGCTCTGATCGGGGCGGGCAGCAGCGGGCGGGGCGCCCACGAGCTGAGCCTGGCTGCCAGCCGGCTAGTGTTTGCGGCGCGGCAGGCGGCGGCTGAGTTCTTCGGGTGCGGTGACCCCAGCCGCATCGCCTTTACGGCAAATGCCACGGAGAGCCTCAACTTGGCGCTGTTCGGCCTGCTTGAACCAGGTGACCACGTGATCACCACAGCCCAGGAGCACAATTCGGTGCTCAGGCCGCTTTTTCTCCTGGAGCGCCGGGGTGTGGATCTGACGATCATGCCAGCCGACCGGCACGGGATCGTGGATCTCGATGCCATGCGCAGGGCACTGCGGCCCGCCACCAGGGCTGTGGTTCTTTCCCATGGATCCAACCTGACAGGCAATCTTCTCGATCTGGCCTGGGTGTTGGAGTTCTGTCGCGAGCACGATCTCATCCTGATCCTCGATGCAGCCCAAACTGCAGGCTGGTACCCATACAACCTTGCCGACCAGCCCATCGACATCCTCTGCTTTACGGGTCACAAAGCCCTTTACGGTCCTCAGGGCGTAGGCGGGATCTATGTGCGGCCGGGCCTAAGCCTGCGGCCGCTCAAGGTGGGCGGCAGCGGCGTGCAGACCTTTTCCCGCCAGCACCCGGGCGAGATGCCGGAAGCACTGGAAGCGGGGACCCTGAACACGCCTGGGATCGCCGGGCTGGCGGCGGGGATTGCTTATGTTAACAAGCTCGGACTGGACAGTATCCGCCGGGTGGAAGGGGAACTCACCAGTTTCTTCTACAAGCAGGTGCAGGAAGTGCCTTGCGTACAAGTCTACGGTGATTTCCAGGCGGCGGAACGGCTGCCCATTGTGACTTTGAACATAGAGGGAGTGGACTCCAGCCTGGTGAGCAGGCTCCTGGCTGAGCGGGGTATCTGCACGCGATCAGGGGGGCACTGCGCGCCCCTGCTCCATGAGGCCCTCGGCACAGCGCAGCACGGGGCTGTGCGCTTCAGCTTCGCGCACGTGAACACCAAAGAAGAGCTGGCCGAAGCAGTGGAAGCCCTGAAGAGCATTGTCCAGGTCTGTGGAGGGGAAAAGGATGACTGAACGCGGCCTTGTGATCGCCTTCCAGACCACGACCCAGGCGCTGGCCTGGGAACGGGCCTGCCGGGAAAGGAATATGCCCGGGCGCTTAATCCCCATGCCGGTGGCGATCAGCGCTCACTGCGGCTTAGCCTGGCTTGCCGAGCCGGAGGACAGGGAATCGCTCCTGGAGATGGCTGAAGAATTGGGACTGGGCTACGATCTAGTGGTGGAACTCGAGGGAGGTGAGGCGGATGGCTGAGAAGATGGCTTTCTGTGCCGGCGGAGGTTGAACCGCGAAAATGGGACCGGAGGTCCTCGCAGATATCCTCGGAGGGCTGCCCAAGGTGCAGGACCCTGATCTTCTGGTAGGCTTTGACCGCTCAGACGATGCAGCCATCTACCGGCTCACCCCTGATCTGGCCTTAGTGCACACCCTGGACTTCTTCCCGCCCATGGTGGATGACCCCTACATATTCGGCGAGATCGCTGCGGCCAACGCGCTGAGCGACATCTGGGCTATGGGGGGCGAGCCGAAGACGGCGCTGAATATCGTCTGCTTCCCGGAGAAAATGGATACCGGGATCTTGGCTAAGATCCTGGAGGGAGGCAGCGCCAAGGTGCGGGAAGCGGGAGCGATCCTGGCTGGCGGCCATACCATAATTGACACAGAAGTGAAGTACGGGCTCTCGGTGACGGGAGTGGTGCATCCTGAGAGAATATACACTAACCGGGGCTGTGCGGTAGGCGACATGCTTGTTCTAACCAAGCCATTGGGCGTGGGGATCATCTGCGCCGCACACCGCGTGGGCGAAGCTTCTGAGCGGGCGGTTCAGCAGGCCATCGCCTCCATGTCTATGCTCAACAAGTATGCCGCGGAAGCGCTCAAAAAGTATCCGGTGCATGCCTGCACCGATGTGACCGGCTTTGGCTTTCTAGGCCACCTCCATGAGATGCTGGGCGGGGAATGCTCTGCCGTCATCTTCGGCAGTGAAGTACCTGTCATCCCCGAAGCCCTCGCCTATGCCTCAGAGTTTCTCATCACCGGCGCTGCCCAGCGCAACCGCAACTACCTCGAAGGACAGGTACAGTTCGGCCCCGCAGTTGACTTCAGCTTGGAAGAGGTGCTCTTCGATCCCCAAACCTCGGGCGGCCTCCTGGTGAGCCTGCCCAAAGCGGCCGCGGGCGATCTTTTGGCGGAACTGCAGAGTACGGGCCTTGCCTGCGGGATCGTTGGGGAAATCGTGGAGCAGGAAGAAAAGGAGATCGTTGTGCTGTGAAAAGAACACTTGACGCCACCGGCCTGCGCTGCCCCCTGCCGGTGCTGGAAACCAAAAAGGCCCTGAGGGAAATGCACGAGGGGCAGCTTGAGGTGATCGTGGACAATCTAACCTCCCTGCAGAACCTGGAGAAGATGGCCAAGCAGCTTGGCCTCAGCTACGAGCTGCAGCCCGGCAGCGAAGATCGCCACTCTATCGTGATCACCGTCAGCGGGGAGGTGTCCGAAAAAGCAGAGCCCAGCGCGGCGGGCAGTACCGTTGTAGTCCTTTCCAGCGATCAGATGGGTGCGGGCGATCCCGAGCTTGGGCGGCTGCTGATGCGCTCCTTCATCTATGCCCTGGCTGAGCTGGAAGAACCTCCCCGAAAGGTGCTGCTCTACAACTCGGGAGTGAAGCTCGCGGTGGAAGGCGCGGAAACCTTGGCCGACCTGTGCAGGCTGGCCGAGCGGGGAGTGGAGATCCTCAGCTGCGGCACCTGCCTTAACTTCTTCAACCTCGCCGACAAGCTCGGTGTGGGCAGTGTGACGAACATGTACGAGATTTTGGCCAGCCAGCTGGCCGCTGGCCGCATTGTGCGCCCCTAGAGAGGAGGCAGGACCGTGAGGTACCACTGTTGGTTTGGGCCGCAGCACGACTGGGACTTTGCAGAAAGAGCGATCAAGGCCGGCCTGGACGGGTTTGAACTCTTCGGGTGGCTGCGGCAGTTCCCTGAGGAGGAAGCCAGGGAGTACAGGGAAAAGGCCAAGCGACTTAAGGCAGAGCTGAACGCCGGGTTGACGGTGCATGCACCGTTCATGGACATCAACTTGGGGAGTATCAACTCCCGGATCAGGCAGGTCTGCCTGGAGGAAGTCAGAGATGCGCTGGAGTTTGCCCGGGAAGTCGGGGCTTCAGCTGTGGCTGTCCACACCGCCCCTGGTATCATGGGGATGACCGAGGGGAGCTGGGTGCGGGAACACCCCCGCCCGAGCAGCGGACTTCTTGCCCAGCGGGAGCTTGCGGTGCGGGCTGTTCAGGACCTTGCGGACTTCGCTCCCGATCTCCTGCTCTGCCTGGAGAACCTGATCTATCCCCATGAGCTTTACCGCAGTCCGGAAGAAATGCGGGAACTTGTGCGCAGGGTGGACCGCTCCAACGTGGGCATCACCCTGGATGTGGGCCATGCCGCCGTCTGCGGGTATAACCCGAGAGACTTCGTCCAGCTGCTCTCAGATGAAATTCTCCACGTTCACCTGCATGACAACCACGGCTCAGCGGATGAACACCTGCCCCCGGGGAAGGGCACCATCGACTATGTGGGCGTAATCCAGTCCCTGAAGCAGCTGGATTACCAGGGCGTGATCACTTTCGAGTTTGAGCTGGAAAACCCCGAAGACTATGCCGCCTATCTGTATTAGAAAGGGAACAAGCGATGAAGTATCATGGTTGGTTTAAACCGCAGCACGATCTAGAGTACGCTCGGCGGGCCCTCAAGGCCGGACTGGATGGTTTCGAGATAATCGGAGGACAGTCCCATTACGATCCGGTCGAGTTCAAACGGTACAGGGAAAACATAAAGCGCATCCAGGAAGAACTGCCGGCCAGCTTTACCCTGCATGCGCCGATAACGGATATCAACTTGGGAAGCATCAACCGCCGGATCCGGCAGGCTTCTATCGATGATGTGAAAGCCGCCCTGGAATTCGCGTTGGAAATCGGAGCTTCCGCCGTGGCCGTGCATGCTTCACCAGGCATTTTGGCCATGCCCGGCGGCAGGTGGTCCCAGGACACGGAGTCACCTGCAGTTCAGGACGAGCTGATCCATCAGGAACAGCTCCTGCTGGAAGCCCTCCGGGAGCTGGCCGGTTTTGCCCCGGAAATCCCTATCTGCCTGGAGAACCTGGTCTACCCCCACGAGCTCTACCGCAGCCCGCGGGAAATGCGGGAACTCCTGGAGAAGGTAGGCTGTCCGAACGTCCAGGCTACCCTCGATGTGGGCCATGCCGTCGTTTCCGGCTGGGATCCCGTAAGGTTTGTGCACGATAACTTCGAGACGATTCGCCACGTTCACCTCCACGATAACCACGGTTTCGTCGATGAGCACCTGCCCTTGGGACAGGGCACCATAGACTACCTGCACGTGATCAAGGCCCTGCAGCAGCACGGCTACGAAGGAGTTATCACCTTCGAATTCTACCCGGAGAGTCCCGAGCGCTTCGCAGATTACCTCCGTCAGTTTTCGTAAGGAGTAGGCTATGTTCAGCAAGGATGATTTGAAACGAGACATAGCGAGGATCGGCGTGCTTCCCAGCGACACGCTGCTCGTCCACTCGTCCATGAAGGCCCTAGGGCCCGTTGAGGGGGGAGCGGACACGGTGCTCGATGCCTTCTGCGAATACCTGGCAGAGGGCCTGCTCGTTCTGCCCACCCATACCTGGGAACAGATCAACGCCGATTACAGCGTGTTTGACGTGGAAAACGAGCCATCCTGCGTGGGAGTGCTGACGAACATTTTCCGGAAACGCCCAGGGGTACTGCGCTCATGGCACCCCACCCACTCCGTCGCGGCCTGGGGGAAAGGAGCCGCAGAGTTCATCGCGGGCGAGGAGAACTTCGACACGCCCTGCCCGCGGGGAGGCTGCTACGACAAGCTCTATGATCGGCGGGCGAAGGTTCTTTTCTTGGGCGTTCCCCTGTCGCGCAACACCCTCATCCACGGTGTGGAGGAGTGGGCGGGTGTGCCCCGCCGCATCGCCGATCATCACCAGCTTCTGAAGATCCGTACTCCCGATGGGCGCCTCCTGGAACGCCCCATGCGCCGCCACAGCTCCCCAGTTCACGTTTCGGACAACTATGACAAGCTCGAAGAGCCGCTCTTGGCTCTAGGGATCGCCGTGCGCGGCCGGATCGGCGCAGCGGAAAGTGTGCTCGTGCAGGTCGCGCCCATGGTCGATCTGACCCTGGAGTTCCTGCGCCGGGATCCGGACCTGTTCCTGGACCGCAGGCCAGTTCCCAAAGAATGGTATGCCAAAAGATAGGAGAGAAGCATGGAGCAGCTGCAGAAACGCTTAGCCCAGCAGATTGGTTTTATCATGGAGATTGACAAGCTGAAGCACATCTACCGCCAGAACCTGGTGGCAGACCGCTCCCGCCGGGAAAACGACACGGAGCATTCCTGGCACCTGGCGGTCATGGCAGTGCTGCTGCAGGAGTACCTACCGGAGCCCGTGGATCTGCTCAAGGTGGTGAAGATGGTGCTCCTCCACGACCTGGTGGAGATCGACGCGGGGGATGCCTTCTGTTATGATCCCGCGGCAGGCGTTGGCAAGGAGGAGAGGGAAGAAGCGGCTGCTGAGCGGCTTTACGGCCTTCTTCCCCCGGATCAGGCAGAGGAACTGAAGGGGCTGTGGGAAGAGTTCGAAGCCAGGGAGACGGCTGAAGCGAAATTCGCAGCATGCCTGGACCGCCTCCAGCCTTTCCTGCTCAACTATTTCACCGAGGGAGGCACCTGGCGCATCCACAGCGTCCCTTCCCAGAAGGTGCGGGAGCGCATGGCACCCGTGGGAGAGATTTCACCCGTCCTGGAAGAACTTGTGGCGCAGACCATCCAGAAGGCAATTGACCAAGGGTATCTGAAGGAGTAAAAAAGCGGCCCCAGCTCTTTCCGAGCTGCAGCCGCTTCTTTAATTCCTGCTTCTTGCCTCTTGTTTCTTGCTTCTTGATCACTTTACCACGATATTGTAAATCCGCCCGGGCACGTATACTTCCTTGACAATGGTCTTGCCGTCCAGGGCTCGCTTGACTGCTTCAGCGGACAGGGCCTTCTCCCGAGCAGCTTCCTGCGGGTCGTCCAGGTTCACGGTGATCGTGGCCCGCAGCTTGCCGTTAACCTGCACTCCGATCTCTACAGTCTGTTCCACGGTCTTCGCTTCATCCCAAACGGGCCAGCGCTGCTCATTGAGCATGCCTTCAAAGCCGAGTTTCTCCCAGATCTCCTCGGTGATATGTGGCGCAACTGGGTTCAGGAGGAGGAGGACCGTCTTCATCTCCGCTTCGTTGATGGACTCCAGGCGGTATACTTCGTTCACCAGGGTCATCAGGGCGGCGATGGCTGTGTTAAACTTCAGATTCTCGTAATCCTGGCTGACTTTCTTTATGGTCTGGTGTACCTTGGCTTCCAGCTCGGGCCGGTACTCTGCACCGGGAATGACCATGTCCATCATCTTCCAGACCCGATCCAGGAAGCGCTTGCAGCCTTTCACTCCCTCGGTGCTCCAGGGAACCGCCTTCTCGAAGTCACCGATGAACATTTCGTAGAGGCGCAGGGTATCTGCTCCGTATTCTTCCACTACCTCATCGGGGTTGACCACGTTGCCCCGGGACTTGGACATCTTCTCGTTGTTCTCGCCAAGGATCATCCCGTGGGAGGTGCGCTTGGCGTAGGGCTCTGGCGTCGGCACGATGCCGAGATCGTACAAGAACTTGTGCCAGAAGCGGGAGTAGAGCAGGTGCAGGGTGGTGTGCTCCATACCGCCGTTGTACCAATCCACGGGCAGCCAGTATTCGAGGGCTTCCCGGCTGGCCAGTTCCTGATCATTGTGGGGATCGCAGTAACGCAGGAAGTACCAGGACGACCCGGCCCATTGGGGCATGGTGTCGGTTTCCCGCTCGGCATAGCCTCCGCACTTGGGGCAGGTAGTCTCCACCCAGTGCCGGATCTTCGCCAGCGGCGACTCACCCGTATCGGTCGGCTCGTAGTTGGCCACCTGGGGCAGGCGCACCGGCAGTTCACTTTCGGGCACAGGCACCCAGCCGCATTTCTCGCAGTAGACCAGGGGGATGGGTTCGCCCCAATAACGCTGCCGCGAGAAGACCCAGTCCCGCAGTTTGTAGTTCACCTTGGGAACTCCGAGGCCCCTCTCCTGGAGCCAGGCCGTGATCTTCTTTTTTGCTGTGGGTACATCCAGGCCGTTGAGGAAGCCGGAGTTGACCATAGTCCCCTTTTCAGTGTCGGTGTAGGCTTCTTTCTCAACATCGCCGCCCGCCACAACTTCCACGATGGGCAGGCCGAACTTCTTGGCGAACTCCCAGTCCCTCTCATCGTGGCCGGGAACAGCCATGATGGCTCCCGTGCCGTAGGTCATGAGTACGTAGTCGGAAGCCCAGATGGGGATCTCCGCGTTGGTGGCCGGGTTGATCGCGCTGAGCCCCTCAACCCGCACGCCCGTCTTCTCTCGAACAAGCTGGGCGCGCTCGAACTCAGACTTCTTCCGGGCCTGTTCCTGGTAGGCCTCGATCTCCGGCATATTCGTGATGCGGTCCCTCAGTTTCTGGAGGACAGGGTGTTCTGGCGAGATCACCATGTAGGTAGCTCCGAACAGAGTGTCCGGCCTGGTAGTGAAGACGGTCAGGTTTTCCTCTGTGTCCTTGATTTTGAACAGCACTTCCGCACCTTCGGAACGGCCGATCCAGTTGCGCTGCTGCACCTTGACCCGCTCGATGTAATCGACCATTTCCAGGTCGTTGATCAAGCGCTCGGCGTAAGCGGTGATGCGCAGCATCCACTGATTCTTAACCCTGGTCTCAACTTCGTGGCCGCAGCGCTCGCAGGCGCCATCCACAACTTCCTCATTGGCCAAGCCGATCTTGCAGCGCGGGCACCAGTTGATGGGCATCTCCTTTTTGTAGGCGAGGCCTTTCTCAAACAGCTTGAGGAAGATCCACTGGGTCCATTTGAAGTAATTGGGGTCGGTGGTATTGACCTCCCGGGACCAGTCGAAGGAAAACCCCAAGGACTGCAGCTGCTGCCGGAAGCGGTTGATGTTCCGCTCGGTGATCACCGCCGGGTGGATCTTAGTCTGAATGGCGAAGTTTTCCGTGGGCAGGCCGAAGGCATCCCAGCCCATTGGGAAGAGGACATTGAAGCCTTCCATGCGGCGCTTGCGGGCCAGGACATCCAGGGCGGTATACGGCCTGGGATGCCCGACATGCAGCCCTTCCCCGGATGGGTAGGGAAACTCTACGAGGGCGTAATACTTGGGTTTACTGAAGTCACTGCTGGTTCTGAAGATCTGCTCGTTTTCCCAGATCTCCTGCCATTTCTTTTCCACGGCTCGGAAGTTGTAACGGGCCATCCTGCTTCCTCCAATCCTATCCTGTGCTGATAAAAAGAAAAAACCTTCCCTCTCCTTAGAGACGAAAGATTTCCGCGGTACCACTCTAATTGATCGCGCGACAGAAGACCGAGCGATCCACTCTCCCATGGTAACGGCATGACCGGCTGGCACTACATTTCGCACCAGCAGCTCCCAGGCGAGTTCTGAAGGAATTTGCGCTGCTTCGCACCGGCCAGCAGCTCTCTGGGCACCTCCATACTACTCCTGTTCACGGCTTTTGCATATCAGCCTCATTGTACCAACGCCGGCACCCGATGTCAACCGCTTCTCGACGGCTAATAGAGCCGGTCCACCACAGAGAGAGCGGTCTTCTTCTGGAGGTCGACCACTTCTCTGCCGAGGCGGTGGGCAACGCCAGCGAAGAGGAGATCGACCATGTGTACCTGCGCCAGCTTGGAGCGGAGGGACCCACCCTGGAGGGGGTCTTCAGCTGAGCTGGTGAGCAGCACGATATCAGCGTGTTCGGTGATGGGCGACTTGAACGCATCGGTGACCGCAATGGTAAAGGCGCCGTTCTGCTTGGCCAGGCGCACGCAGTCCACTGCATCTTTTGTGCTGCCTGAATGGGAAAAGGCGACGCAGACGTCCTGCTTGGTTAAGTGAGCCATGACCATCAGCTGATGGTGGGCGTCAGACAGGCAGAAAGCAAGCATCCCGATGCGGAGAAACCGGCTCTGGGCATCTTTGGCCGTGATTCCCGAAGCGCCTACACCTACGAAGAACAGCCGCTTGGCCTTGATGATGGCATCGGCAGCCTTTTCCAGGGTCCTGGGATGCACCATCCTGGAGGTGTCCTGGAGGGCGCTGACGTTCATGGCCGTAACTCTCTCAATAAGGGTCTCCATGGAAGCATCGGAGGGAAGGGTACCCATCGGTTCTCGCTGCTGTTTGCCGGCCAGTTCGATGGCGAGACTCAGCTTGAGGGCCTGGTAACCGGTGAAGCCAACAGCCTGTGAAAAACGGATAATTGTAGATTCGCCCACGCCGCATCTTTCGCCGAGCTGGGTGACTGAAAGGTACATCGTCTCTTCTGGATGCTGCAGGCAGTAATCTGCCACCCGTTTTTCCGTGGGAGTGAGGTTGGGATAGGCGCTGCGGATCAGGGCCAGCCCGCCCGAGCCGATTAAGGGTTCTTTGGCCACCACAATCCCTCCTTATCATTTCTTAACAATTTCTCCACCGCTGGGGTGATTCCTCCTCCTCCGAACGGGAACCAGGAATTTGCTTGTAGATCTCGAATTCATAAAGCAAGAAAGGCGCTCGGCAGGCCTCGACCTCAAAGCCAGCCTGGCCAGAGTTAACTTGGGCTTCCTCGCACACGGCCCGAGGGAAGGAAGAATAACGTGAACGTACTGCGCGCTATCCATCAGGGACTGATCGTATCCTGCCAAGCTCTGGAAGATGAACCCCTGCACGGCCCCATGTTTATGGCGGCAATGGCCAGAGCTGCTCAAAAGGGAGGCGCGGCGGGCATCCGCACCAACGGCAGGCATGAGGTGGAGGTGATCAAGCAGATCACCGGCCTGCCTGTGATCGGTATCGAGAAAGTGACCAGCACGGAAGGGGAGCTGGTCATCACGCCTTCCTTCAGCCTGGCCCGGGATCTGGTGGAGGCCGGGGCGGATATAGTGGCGGTGGATGTACGCCAGAACAGGCCCTTCGGCGAGCCTTTACACGAACTCCTTCCCCGCATCCGCCGAGAGCTCGGGGTACCCGTGATGGCTGACTGCGCCACGGCCGAGGATGCCCAAAAGGCGGCAGAAATCGGCGTGGATATCCTCGCCTCAACCTTTGGCGTCAAAGCGAACGATCTGGGCCTCGAGCCCGATTTCGAACTGCTGGCAGAAATGCTCAAGCTTGGTGTGCCCGTGATCGCTGAAGGCGGGTTCTGGTATCCCGAGCAGGCTGAAAGAGCCCTTAAAATGGGCTGTTGGGCCGTGGTTGTGGGGAGTGCCATCACCAGGCCTCTGGAAATCACAAAGCGCTTCGTGCGGGCTTGCCGCCGGGCCAGCTCTGGCTAGAGGCTCCGCCCGGATCTCGCTTTTTGAAAAAAACGGCAAAAAGGTAATGCAGCAGAGAAGGATACTGAATGAAGTTGTCAAATGATCACATTACGTACCGTTTAAACCGGTTTAGAGGCATCCGGTGTGCTGCGGTGGTCCGAGAATCCGCCGCAGGCGGCTGTTTTTGTCTCACCATTTGAACCGGTTTAGAAAGGGGAGATCCTGACGTGAGAGAACGACTGAGGCCGGGCGATGTTGAGGTGGTTGAGCTTGCGTGGCCAGAACCTGAAGTAACCCACGACCTGCCGCAGATTCCCGGCGAAACCTACGCTCAGCGCCTCGCAAGCCTGCGGGCTTTGATGGACAGAGAGGGCCTTTCCCATGTACTGGTCTACGGCGACCGGGAGCATTTCGCCAACACCCGCTGGTTGACGGGCTATGATCCCCGCTTTGAGGAAAGCCTGGTCATTGTGGGGCTCACTGGCAGGCCCCGGTTGCTGGTAGGCCTGGAAGGGCAGTACTATGCGGCCATCGCCCAAGGGGTTGACGTGGAACTCTATGATGAGTTCAGCCTGCAGGGGCAGCCCAGCAGCGGGCGCACGCTCCCGGAGATCCTCGCTGACTGCGGCCTCAGTGTGGGCAGCAGAGTGGGACTCGCCGGCACGAAGTACAGGCAGACCCCTGCCTTTGCGAAGGCAGGACTGGCCACTGACGTTCCCTACTACCTCGTGGCTGTCCTGGCCGAGGTTGTGGGCAGGGAGAATATCAGGGATGTCACCCGCTGGTTCACAGACTCAAGCACCGGCCTGAGGATTCCGCTTACGGTGGATGAAATAGCCCGGAACGAGATGATCAACCAGATGGTGTATGCAGGCATGTGTGCTGCTCTCTCAGCGCTGAATCCGGGCGTCAGCGAGGCAGAAATCTCGGGCAAGCTTGGCTATGATGGAAGCATCCCCCTGTCCTGCCACATCGTCGTCAGCTTCGGAGAAAACGTCAACCTGGCGCTGAACAGCCCAACCAACAGGCAGCTGCGCCTCGGCGATCCCCTGAGCGTCGCCATGGGAGTATGGGGCGCCAACATCGCCCGTACGGGTATTGCTGTACACAGCGCTGAGGAGTTTCCACCGGAGATCGCAGATGCCCTGGAGAAGGTTTTCGTACCCTACTTCGACATGCTGCTGCGCTGGTACGGTGCCCTCCATGTGGGCGCAAACTGCGGAGACGTCTACGAGGCAGTGCGTGAGTACATGGAAGACCCGTTCTTTGGGATCGCCCTCAACGCGGGCCACCTGATCCGGGACGAGGAGTGGATCAACGCTCCATTCGTGCCAGGCTCTAAGGATGTCCTGGCCTCGGGAACCATGATCCAGTGCGACATCATCGTCCCAGCAACTCCTCCCTACCCTGGCGTGCACACAGAAGACGGTTTGGTCGTGGCCGATGCCGACCTCCGGGCCGAGCTGGCCGGGAAGTATCCGGCGGTTTGGGAGAGGATCCAGAAAAGGCGCGCTGCCATGGAGGATCTTGGCTACAAGCTGCACGAAGATGTCCTTCCCCTCTGCGACATGCAGGGTCAGGTTACGCCCTTCATGCTCAGCCCAACCAAGGTGCTGAGTCTGAAGAAGTAGGCGGCGAGGAGCATGCTGGGCCAAAGGGGGGAGGAGCAGGCCGGTTCGGGGTTTTGAACCGTTTTGGTACAGTTTGGGAAGGAATTTCCGGACAGAATGTCAAAGGATAGTTTGCTGGCTGGATTTCGAATTGTGGAGGAAGTCATTTGGCGGGTAATCGTTCCAGGCGCTCCAAAAAGCACAGGGTCACCATCGATGACATCGCGCGGCACCTCAACCTCTCCAAGGCCACTGTATCGCTGGCCTTGAACAACAGCCCCCTGGTGGCTGAAGAGACGAAGCGGCGGGTGCTTGAAGCGGCAGACGAATTTGGCTACCGCCCCAACTACTTCGGAGCGCGCCTTTCCCGCGGGAAGTCGGACATGATCGGCCTCTACATCTTGGGAGGCAGCGAGAAGCAGTGCAACTGGACACTGCCCTCGAGCTGGATGTTCTACCATCCCATCCTCCAAGCGGTGAGCGAGGAACTCTCCCAGCGCGGCTACCGGTTCAACCTGGAAGTAGTGAGCGTGGAACAGGTCACCAAACAGGGAGTCATCTCTTCCGTGATCCAGGAACGATCCCTCGATGGCATGCTGCTCGTCGTTCAAGATGACATCGACTACAGCTTCCTGCAGATCGTGGAAGAAAGGCAGTTTCCCTTTGTGGTGCTCAATGCCAAGGTTGCAGAGAGCATCAGCTCTGTGAAAATTGACAACGAACTCGGGGCCCGCAAGGCCGTTCGGCATCTTGTGGAGCTGGGCCACCGCACCATCGCCCATCTGAGCGGGCCGGAGAAGGACCTCAACGCGATTGAGCGCCGTCTTGGATTCCAGCATGCCGCTCGCGAGGCAGGGCTGGACTGGAATCCCAGCCTGCTCTACTACGGCGACTGGAAGCGCGAATCAGGCTGGCGGGCAGCCAGGGAGTTTCTGCAGCTGGAACCCCGGCCCACAGCTGTTTTTTGTGCCAATGATCACATGGCCGTCGGTGTCATGCAGGCCCTGCAGGAAGCGGGGCTGCGGATCCCGCAGGATGTGTCGCTGATTGGCTACGACGATACAGAACTGTGCCAGGTGGTGGTGCCCAGACTGACAACAGTGAGACAGCCAGTAGACCTCATGGGTAAGCTGGGAGCTGATGCGGTGCTTCACCAGATTGAGAGCGAGTCGCCTCAAGCAACCCACACTAACTTGGAACCCCAACTTATTGTACGGGACTCCACAGCATATGCAGGTAGTAGATCTTAATTCCTTAGATGGAGGAGGAAGAGTATGAACAAGTATTTTCCTGAAGTAAGCAAGGTTTTGTATGAAGGAAAGGGCAGCAGCAATCCCTTGGCCTTCCGCTACTACGATCCGCAGCGGGTGATCGGCGGCAAGACCATGGAAGAGCATCTGCGTTTTTCCATGGCCTACTGGCACACCCTCTGCGCAGTCGGCGTTGACATGTTTGGATCGGGCACGGCTGTTCGTCCCTGGGAGAACCTGACCAAGCCCATGGACATCGCCAAGGCCAAGGCGGAAGCTGCATTTGAGTTTATGTCCAAGATGCAGATTCCCTTCTTCTGCTTCCACGATGTGGACATCGCTCCCGAAGGCGAGACTCTCGAGGAAACCTTCAAGAACCTCGATGAGATCGCTGCCCTGTTCAAGGATTTGATGAAGGCCACCGGTATTAAGCTCCTTTGGGGCACGACCAACCTGTTCTCCCATCCCCGCTTCATGCACGGTGCAGCCACGTCGCCTAACGCCGATGTCTTCGCCTATGCGGCAGCCAGGGTCAAGAAGACCATGGAGATCACCAAGGACCTCGGCGGCCAGAACTATGTGTTCTGGGGCGGCCGCGAAGGCTACGAGACTCTGCTCAACACCGATCTGAAACTCGAGCTGGATAACCTGGCCCGCTTCCTGCACATGGCGGTGGATTACGCCAAGGAGATCGGCTTCACCGGCCAGTTCCTGATCGAGCCAAAGCCGAAGGAACCCACCAAGCACCAGTACGACTTCGACGTAGCGACGGTGATCGGCTTCCTCAAGACCTATGGTCTGGATCCGTACTTCAAGGTCAACATCGAGGCCAACCACGCCACCCTGGCAGGGCACACCTTCCAGCATGAGCTTCGCCTCGCCCGCGTCAATGGGTTCCTGGGCAGCGTAGATGCCAACCAGGGCGACGATCTCCTGGGCTGGGATACCGACCAGTTCCCGACCAACATCTACACCACCACCCTGGCCATGTATGAGATCCTGCTCAACGGCGGCCTCGCCCCCGGCGGACTCAACTTCGACGCCAAGGTTCGCAGAGGTTCCTTCGAGCCTATCGACCTGTTCTACGCTCATATCGCCGGTATGGACTCCTTTGCCCACGGACTGATCATCGCCAACCGCCTGCTCGAGTCCGGGGAACTGGAAGACTTCGTCGCTCAGCGCTACAGCAGCTACAAGACGGGCATCGGCGAGAAGATCGTCAAGGGCGAAGTGGGCTTCAAGGAACTCGCCGAGTACGCCATGGCCAACCAGCAGCCCAAGCTCACCTCTGGACGTCAGGAACTGCTGGAGACCATCCTCAACAAGTACATGTTTGCTGACTAATTGAGCACGTGTAAAGGCGGGTTGCGACCATGAAATACCTCATTGGGTTGGATGTTGGCACATCGGCGGTGAAAGCCCTCCTCGTCACCAGTGAAGGAAACGTGGTGGGCAGCTACACCGTGGAATACCCCTTCTTCTCGCCGCAGCCGGGCTGGATCGAACAGAACCCTGAAGATATGTGGAAGGCTTCTGCAGATGCGGTGCGCGGAGTTCTGACCAAGTACTCGGTTTCCGGCGAGGACGTAGCCGGTCTGGGCCTATCTGGGCAGATGCACAGCTCAGTCTTCCTTGATGAGCAGTACAAGGTGATCCGGCCGGCCATCCTCTGGAACGACGTGCGCACGACTGCTCAGTGCCGCTTCATCGAATCGACCGTTGGCAGTGATGTGCTGAAGGAGGAAGTGTGCAATCCCGCCTTGGAGGGGTTCACCCTTCCCAAGGTGGTTTGGCTCAAGCAGAACGAACCGGAGAACTACGCCAAGCTGCGCTGGCTGGTCCTGCCCAAAGACTATGTACGCTTCCGCTTAACGGGCGAAATAGCCATGGAAGTATCCGATGCCGCGGGCATGCTGATGATGAACGTACGTCAGCGGGTCTGGTCCAATCCCATCCTTGAAAAGCTGGACATCTCCCCGGAGATCCTCCCGCCGATCATCGGTTCATCTGAAGTCGGCGGCAGGGTTACTGCCGAGGCGGCCGAAGCCACAGGTCTCAAGCCTGGTACCCCGATCGTGGGCGGCGGTGCAGACAATGCCTGCGGAGCAGTGGGCTCCGGCGTGGTCATCGCTGGGCGGGGCATGGTCAGTCTCGGTACCAGCGGCGTGATCCTTGCCCACCTGACCGAACCCAGGCTGATCACTGAAGGCACGGTGCACATGTTCAACAGCTGCGTGCCCGGAGAGTTCTACATGATGGGTGTCACCCTCTCTGCCGGCTTGTCACTGAGCTGGCTGCGCAGCCGCTTGGGCCTGGAGGAAGTGCCCTATGATGTGATGACCAAGGCAGCCGATCCAGTGCCGCCGGGCAGCCGCGGCCTGGTCTTCCTGCCCTACCTGACAGGGGAGCGCACTCCCCACGGCGATGGCAACGCCAGGGCCAGCTTTGTCGGGTTGAGCGCCACCCATGACCAAGGTGACATGATCCGGGCCGTCATGGAAGGCGTGGCCTTTGCCTTCTGCGACTCCGTAGAACTTCTGCGGAAGGCCGGCTGGAACGGCACATCCCTGCGGGCACTGGGTGGAGGCGCCAGATCTCCGCTCTGGAAGAAGATCATCGCCAGCGCCACCGGCCTCGCCTTGGACGAGATCAACATCGACGAAGGCCCGGCACTGGGTGCGGCAATTCTCGCCGGTGTAGGCACAGGTGTCTTCGGCAGCGTCCGGGAGGCTTCGGACAGCATCATCAAGGTGGTGCGCTCTGTGGAGCCGGATCAAGAATGGCGCAAGGTCTACACCGAGCTCTACCAGGTGTACAGGGCGCTCTATCCGGCGCTCAAGCCGTCCTTCGACCGGCTGGTGACCTTCGCTTAAGACTGGTAACAAAGAAGGGCTGGGACCAATCCCAGCCCTTTTCTTATTTATGCAAGTCAACGGACAATCATCAGCCGCTCTTACTTCTTCAACGACTCGTCAAAGGCCCTGGTGGAGGGGGAAAAGTTGATGCGGCGCACGAATTCCAGCGACTCCTGGGCGCCGAACACCCGGTCCATGCCGCTGTCTTCCCACTCGACCGAAAGCGGGCCTTCGTAACCGATGGCATTCAGCTCGCGGATGATCTCCTCGAAGTTCACATCACCATGGCCGAGAGAGCGGAAGTTCCAGCCGCGGCGGGGATCGCCGAAGTTGATGAACGAACCGAGAATCCCTGCCCTGCCGTCAAGCGTTACGGCCACATCTTTCATGTGCACGTGGTAGATGCGGTCGGCGAACTCCCGGATGAAGAGATGGGGCTGCACTCCCTGCCAGAGCAGGTGGCTGGGATCGAAGTTGAGTCCCAGGGTCCTACGGTAGTTGAAGTGCTTAAACAGCTTCTCTGTGGTGTAGAGGTCAAAGGCGATTTCCGTTGGATGGACCTCCAAGGCGAAGAGAACTCCCTGCTTGTCAAACTCATCAAAAATGGGAGTCCACAGCTCTACGATCTTGTTGAAGCCTTCCTCAATCATCTCCTCCGGTGTGGGCGGGAAGGAGTACCAGTAAGCCCAGATGGGAGAACCGGTAAAGCCTGTGACCACCCTGCAGCCCAGGTTCTTTGCGGCCCGGGCCACGTACTTCATCTCCTCAACAGCCCACTCCCGGATTTTCTCAGGCTGCCCCTTCACGTGGTCAGGTGCAAAGGTGTCCAGCCTGGGATCCCAGTTATCTCCCACGCACTGCCCGATCAGGTGGGAACCGATGGCCCAGCACTTCAGGCCGTAGCGCTCCAGAGTTCTCAGCCGGTCTTCTACATAGGCATGGTCCTCAGCGGCCCTTTTGGGATCGAGGTGATCTCCCCAGCAGGCGATTTCCAGTCCGTCATAGCCCAACTCGCTCATCAACTTGCAGACTTCTTCGAAGGTGAGGTCGGCCCACTGGCCTGTAAAGATGGTTACGGGTTTGGACATCTTGCTCTCCTCCTTCTCAATCGAACTTGACCCATACCGAGCCCTTCTTCGAGCTCTCCACGCATTTGTGGACAAACTTCACTCCCTGCAGGCCAGCCTTCACAGTGGGGAAGTCCAGATCGTCTTCGGTCAGTTCGAGTCCCTGTTCCAGCTTGAGCAGGGCATTGGTGAATTTCCGGTAGGTGTTGGCAAAGGCTTCATAGAAGCCTTCCGGATGCCCCGAAGGGATTCGGGACATCTGGGCTGCCTCGGGGTAGAAGTAGGGGTTGCCCCGGGAGAGGATCTGGATCGGCTCGCCCAGTTTGACAACCTTAAGGTAGTTCGGATCCTCCTGGCGCCACTCGATCGTACCCTTGGTGCCGAAGATGCGCACGGTGAGGGCGTTGTCATAGCCGATGGCCACCTGGGAGCACCAGTAGTTGCCCACGGCACCATTTTTGTACTTGACTAGGATGTGGGCGTTCGTGTCCAGGCTGCGCCCCTCACCGCCAAAAACGTCCAGCCGGGCGCAGAGCTCGTCAATTTCCAGACCGGTGATGTAGGATACCGTGTTCTCGATGTGGGATCCGATATCCCCCACGCAGTTGGAAATGCCGGTTTTCTCAGGGTCCGTCCGCCAGGCGGCCTGCTTGTTCCCCTCCTGCTCCACTGCTGTCGCCAGCCAGCCCTGGGGGTACTCGGCGACAACTACATGGATGTCCCCGATGTCGCCGTTTTTCACCATCTGCTGCGCATGCTTAACGACAGGGTACTGGGAATAGGCGTAGGTCACACAGAACAAAAGGCCCTTCTCCTCTGCAAGCTGGGCAAGCTCCTCCGCTTCTTCGACGCGCAGGGTGAGGGGCTTGTCGCAGGCCACGTGAATGCCGCTCTGGAGGAAGGCCTTTGCTGCCGGATAGTGGGCATGATTGGGCGTGGCAATGATGACGAAGTCGATGCCATCTGGGCGGGCTGCTTCTTTTTGAGCCATTTCGTTAAAGTCGCGATACAAGCGTTCCGGGTCCAATCCCAATTTCTCTCCAGTTTCCAGCGTGCGCTCATACCGGGAGGAGAAGCATCCTGCTGCCAGCTCTGCTTGGCCGTCAAAGAGCGCTGCCTTGCGGTGCACATCGGCAATAAAGCTGCCGGTACCCCCGCCCACCATGCCGAAACGGAGCATGCCACTCTTGGTCTTAGTCCCTTTTCCCTCGATCATATCTGCACCTCCATGCCGATTAGTGATCGCTAACATATTAGGCAAAATGTAAAGAAAACCCTTTCCCGTGCTGTTTTAAGTGCCGAAAGGCCCGGCGGTCGCACCACCTGGCCCTTGCGTTCTACAGGCAGCTCAGGAAGAAGTTGTGGATGGTCTCCATGAGCTCCAGGTTAAGCTCATTGGCCTGCTCCTTATCTATCTTGGCAAAGAACTCCCGCTGCACCTCGTAGGGAATTTCGCCTCCATACTGTTCGGACAGGGCGCGCAGCTCGGCGTTGCGGTCGCTGGCGTAAGCGATGGCCTCCCGGGAAAGGAGGATGCTGTTATGCCCATTGCGTCCTTCCTCATCGATGGCCAGGAACTGCACCTTGGGGTTGATGATCCGGTCTTTCTTGCTTATGATGCCGCTCCCGTCAAAGAACACGACCTTATCTCCTGTGCCGTGGACGATCAGCGCGGGAACACCTGCCTTGTTCAGAGCAGCTTCCCCGTCGAGCAGCGCCGCCTTCCCGAAGAGCATGACCTGATACAGCCAGACAAAGGGGCGCTGGGTGTCCATGAGCCAGCCCATCATCTGACGCCCCTGCTCTACGATCATCTCCGCTGCTGAGCTTGGCGCAGCGACAGCAACGATGCCCGCGATATCGTGATCATAATGGAGAACATTGGCCGCGGAGTAGCCTCCCCAGCTGTGGCCAAAGATCACGACGGGAAGCTCCGCCAGATCAGGTCTGCTTTCCACAAACCGCAGGGCGGCATGGAGATCAAGGATTCCTTGGGGGAACCCCCGAACTGCTTCGCCTTCGCTATCGTAGCAGGCGGTGGCATCATAGGCGAACACACTCCAGCCCTTGTCTAGAAAGTACCTGATCTGGGGCAGATAGCTGTCCGCACCGCCGCCCAGCCCGTGAGCCACTACCACGAGCCCGGGGCTGTCTGCGGTGGGGTAGAGGTAACCCTGGAGGCGGTTCTTCCCTGAAAGGAAACTGACCAGCTCCAGGGGGTAGTTCTCGGTTAAGTCGCTGTGGTGCATCTCTACCGTGGTCGCTGGATCTGGACGGTCAAAACGTCCAAACTCGGAGTCGAGGATCAGCTTCATGCCGGCCATGGACATGCCGGCAAAAACCACCGCGACCGCGAGCAGCACCAAGAGGGCGATCTTCACCGTTCTGGCTTTTCGGGAACCTTTTTGTCTCTTTTTCACCTGTGTCAACTCCTAGTCGAATTTCAGCCAGACAGAACCTTGCTTGGAACTCTCTACACAGCGGCTGACGAATTTGACGCCCCGCAGGCCGGCCTTCACATCGGGGAAGTCTAGATCTTCCTCCGTCAGCGGCAGGCCTTGTTTGCGTTTGAGGAGGGCGCTGTTGAACTTCGCATAGAAGTTGGCGAACATCTCGTAGTAACCCTCCGAATGGCCAGCGGCAAGGCGGGTCATCTGTCCCGCTTCTGGATAGAGGTAGGAATGGCCCCGAGCAAGGAGCTGCGGAGGTTCGCCTAATTTCCGCACGATCAGGTAGTTGGGAATCTCCTGGCACCATTCGATAGCGGCCTTGCTGCCGAAGACACGCACCCGCAGGGGGTTGTCATAGCCGATGGCCACCTGGGAACACCAGTAGTTGCCCACCGCCCCAAACTTGTACTTGAGCAGGATGTGGGCGTTGGTATCCAGGGCGCGGTTCTTCCCGCCGAAGTTGTCAAGGCGGGCGCAGAGCTCACTGATCTCCAGCCCGGTGATGTATGAAACAGTGTGTTCGACGTGTGTGCCGATATCACCAACGCAGTTGGATATGCCCGTGTACTGGGGATCCATGCGCCAGGGCATCTTGCCCTCAAGTTCCACAGGAGCAGCCAGCGAACCCATGGGATACTCAGCCACTACTACCTGGATGTCGCCAAGATCGCCGTTTCTCACCATCTGCTGGGCATGTTTCACTGCGGGGCACTGGGAGTAGGCGTAGGTTACGCCGAAGAGCAGCCCCTTCTCATCGGCCAGCCGAGCGAGTTCTTCCGCTTCTTCGACCGTTACGGTGAGCGGTTTGTCGCAGACGACGTTGATCCCCTGTTGGAGAAAGGCCTTGGCCGCGGCATAATGGGCGTAGTTCGGAGTACAGATGATCACGTAGTCAATACCGTCTTCTCGAGCCGCCTCTTTTTCGGCCATTTCCAAATGGTCGCGGTAGAGCCGTGAACGGTCCAACCCCAGCTGGGCTCCGGTGTTCAGGGTACGTTCGAAATTGCTGGAGAAACAGCCAGCCACCAGCTTAGCTTGGTCGTCGAACTCCGCCCCCTTGCGGTGCACATGACCGATAAAGGATCCCACTCCTCCGCCTACCATGCCGAAGCGCAGCACTTTTCCATCTGCATCTTGCATAATTCCTGCACCTCCGTATCAGCGTGTTCTCTGCCCTAATTACGCTCCGCACTGCCATATCCCTTCAAAGCAGGAATCGTGCCCCGAAAGGAGAACCAACAGAAAGGACCAAAAAGGGAATACAAGACTGGAAAGGAAGTTATCGCTTTGCAGACGTTGGCCATCGCACTGTTCGCTATCACATACATCTTGCTTCTGCTGCTTCCTCGGTACAGACCGTACATAGCGCTGGTGTCTGCAGGAATATTCGTCGCCGTCGGCATCGTCCCGCTGAACACGGTTTTTGGATTCATTGATTGGAACGTTATTTTGATGATCGCCGGAACGATGGGGATCGTTTCACTCTTCATCGAGTCACGCATGCCGGCCTTGTTGGCCGATCTGATTCTGGAAAAAACCCCGACTGTGCGCTGGGCAGTCGTGGCTCTATCGCTGTTCTCCGGTATCATTTCTGCCTTCGTGGATAACGTGGCGACGGTTCTGATCGTGGCGCCCGTGGCCATCAGCATCTCCAAAAAGCAGGGTATCTCGCCAGTGCCAAGTGTTATCGCCGTGGCCATTGCCTCTAACCTGCAGGGTGCGGCCACTTTGGTAGGCGACGCTACCTCCATCCTGCTGGGCGGTTACGCTAACCTGGATTTTCTGGATTTCTTCTGGATTCAGGGCAGGCCGGGCATGTTCTGGATCGTGCAGCTCGGTGCCATAGCCGCGACGGTTATCCTCTACTTTACCCTGCGTTCCATGACCGGCGCGGTGCAGCCCCAAGAGCGCACTCCAGTGGAGGACCGTTTCCCTGGTTTCCTTCTTGTACTTATGATCGTGCTTCTGATCCTGGCTTCCTTTATCCCAGAGAAGCCCGCGATCACAAACGGCTTGATCTGTGTCGCTCTCTTCGTTGTTGGCCTGATCAGGGATCTTGCTCGGGGAGGCACCCTGGAGCAGAGCATGAAGGCCATCAAGGACATCGACCTTTTCACCCTGCTGCTGCTCATGGGCCTCTTTGTTGTGGTCGGTGGACTGACGCAGGCTGGCGTTATCGAAAGGTTTGCCGCTTTTATCGCCCGCACCGGGCAGGGTAACGTGTTTGTTGTCTATACCCTCATCGTCTGGATGTCCGTGTTGATCTCCGCTTTCGTGGACAATATTCCCTATGTGGCTACCATGCTGCCCGTAGTCGGCGGGGTTGCAGCCATCATGGGCGTGGAACCGAACCTGCTCTACTTCGGCCTGCTGTGCGGGGCGACTCTGGGAGGCAACCTGACTCCTATCGGTGCCTCAGCCAACATCACCGGTATCGGCCTGCTTCGCAAGGAGGGCCATGAAGTGAGCGCCGGCCAGTTCATGCGCATGGGTGTTCCCTTTACCTTGGCTGCTGTCACCACCGGTTACATCTTGATCTGGCTCCTCTGGAGTTGAGTGCGTTGATCGGCACCCATAATGAAGGCTCTCTGCATGCCGGTTTAAAGGAATACTACCGCCAGCCCGGGGATATCTGCGAGGGCTGCGTGGAGGGTTACTGGATAGATCTCATCCAGCCCGAGCGCTTGGTGGAGATCCAGACCAGGAACTTTGCGGCCATCCGCAGTAAGTTGGAGAGCCTTCTCCAAGGTTACAAGCTGCAGCTGGTGTATCCGATCGGTGTGGAACGCCGGATCACCAAAGTAGCCCCGGAGACCGGAGAGGTGCTGAGCCGGAGGAAGTCCCCAAAGCGGGGGGATATCTACGATCTGTTTGCGGAACTGGTGAGCATTCCGCATCTCTTGCTGCATCCCAATTTGACCATAGAAGCTGCCCTGGTAGTCGAGGAAGAGATTCGCTGTGCCGACGGCCAGGGCAGTTGGCGCAGAAGGGGGGTGAGCATAGTCGATCGGGTCTTGGTAGAAGTGGTGGAGACGAGGGCTTTCCACTCCGCCCAGGACTACCTTGACCTGCTGCCCGAGGGCCTGCCTGCCGAGTTCACCAACAGTGAGCTGGCCTGCGCTCTGAAGGTGCCCGTCTTCAAGGCGCGGCGGGTGACCTACACTCTGAAGCAGGCCGGCCTGATCAGGGAAATCGGCCGGCGCGGGAGAGAATTACTTCATCAAGTAAGTTAGTTATCCACATTATGCACAGGTTACCCACAACAAACTGCCCAAAACAAGTGTTTCCGCCCTGCATCTAGTAGTTGGCTTGTTACGAATGTATAGCAACAGTGTATTGCCAGTAAAAGGCCAGCATGGTATAGTAATCATTAGCAATACCAGTTAGGAGGGACTTTCCAGATGAGAATCATGACCGAGAAGAACCTGAGAGATGCGTTTGCTGGGGAAAGCATGGCGCACATGAAGTACCAGATCTTCAGCGCCATCGCGGAAAAAGAGGGCTACCCCAATGTGGCCAAGCTGTTCAAGGCCATTGCCTACGCTGAGCTCGTACATGCTCGCAACCACCTGAAGGAGCTGGGCGGCATCAATGATTCCGTCGCTAACCTCCAGTCTGCCTATGAGGGCGAGACGTATGAAATCGAAGAGATGTATCCTGCCTACAAAGTTGTAGCCGAGCTGCAGCAGGAGAAGGGCGCTGTCCGCTCGACCCATTACGCCCTGGAAGCTGAAAAGATCCATGCCGATATGTACCGCGACGCCAAACAGGTTGTCATGGAGGAGAAGGACATCGAGCTCGGCACGGTCTACGTTTGCGAGATCTGCGGCTGGACGCATGAAGGCGATGCTCCGGAGAAGTGCCCCGTTTGTGGAGCAAAACAGAGCCAGCTGCGTGCTTTTTAAGCAGGGAGGCTGAAAATGCAGACCCTAAACATCAAGATTGGAGGACAAGCTGGGCAGGGTCTGGTGTCCATCGGTACGATCCTGATCAGGGCCGCCACACAGGAAGGCTGGCATCTGTTCGCCCATCAGGATTACGAATCCCGCATCCGCGGCGGTCACAATTTCATCCAAATCCGTTTAGCGGATCGGCCGGTGGCCTCCTGGGAGAACGACCTTGACGTGTTAGTTGCCCTCGATGAAGCCACGATCACTCGGGAACTAGGCGAAGTGAAACCGGGCGGTGTGGTTATCTACGATCCAGATGTTTTAGGTCAAGACGCAAAAACACTAGTAGAAAAGCCCAACTGTATCGGTCTGCCCTTCGCCCGCATCGCCGAGGAACTGGGACAGCCCAAGATCATGGCTAACTCTGTCGCGGCGGGAGCAGTGTGGGCGCTTCTCAGCGAAGAAATCGCCGTTCTCCATGAGACTCTGGCCTTGATGTTTGCCGAAAAAGGCGAGGCCATAGTACAGGGGAACCAGAGCGTCGCTTCCGCTGGTTTCGCCCGCGTGCGCGAGCTTACAAGAGAGCGAGCTGTACCCGCCAAGCCTCAAGGCAGCGAGCCCCGGTTAGTGCTGAGGGGCAACGACGCCCTGCCCCTCGGTGCCCTGGCCGCCGGGGTGAAGTTCATGAGTGCCTACCCCATGACTCCGTCTACGGGCGTGACCGAGTTCATTTCTGAACACGGCAGAATCGCCAGGGTGATCATGGAGCAGGCCGAGGATGAGATTGCGGCGATCAACATGGCTATCGGCGCTAGTTTTGCGGGAGTGCGGGCCATGACTGCTACCTCTGGCGGAGGCTTCGCCTTGATGACCGAGGCTCTGAGCTTCGCCGGCTCTGCAGAGATCCCGATAGTGGTTATCGATGCCATGCGCCCCGGCCCGAGTACGGGCCTGCCCACCCGAACGGAGCAGGGAGACCTGCGCTGCGCTGTGGCCATGTCCTTTGGCGACTTCCCTCGAGCTGTCTTGGCTCCGGGCGATGTGGAAGAAGCCTTCTACCTCATGGCCCATGCTTTCAACTTGGCAGAAGAGTACCAGATGCCGGTGGTGGTCTTAAGCGATCAGCACCTTGCGGATTCCTATGTTACCGTGCCGCCATTCGATCTCAGCAGGATCGAAATCAAGCGCGGTAGGGTGGTCTCTTGCGCAGAGGCCGGGCCGGACTACCTGCGCTACCGCTGCACCGATGACGGCATTTCGCCCCGGCTCTATCCAGGGTTTGGAGATGGCCTTGTGGTGACTGCCGGAGATGAGCACGGGGAAGACGGCCACCTGATAGAAGACGCGGAGACCCGCCGCAGGATGATGGAAAAGCGGATGGCCAAGCAGAGGCTGGTGGAAGAGAACGCCCTTGATCCTGTCCTCTGCGGCGCCGACGAACCGGAGCTCATGCTGATCGGCTTTGGTTCCACCAAAGGGGCTGTGGCTGAGGCTGTGGAGATTCTGAACAGCCAAGGCTGCCGGGCGCAGGGAGTGCACCTGCCCCAGGTCTTCCCACTGCCCAAGAGCTTGGCGGCGCTGCTCCAGAAACCGGCCCGCAAGTTCATCGTGGAGGCGAATTACTCGGGCCAGCTTGAAGATCTCATTGCTTCCCGTTTCGCCTGGAAACCTGATGGCAGCATCAGGCGCTATGACGGAAGGCCCATGAATGCCAAGTTCATTTTGGACAGGCTTCCGGGAGGTGTATGCCATGGCAGTTGATCAGAGGTTTGAAGTGCGTCAGGAAACAGCCTGGTGTCCCGGCTGCGGCAACTTCGGGATTGTCCGGGCGGTGGCTAAAGCCCTAAATGGCCTGGGGCTTGACCCCAGCCAGGTGCTGTTTGTCTCCGGGATCGGCCAGGCGGGCAAGCTCCCCCATTACGTGAGCGGAAACGTGCTCAACACCCTGCATGGGCGCACGCTTCCCACTGCAACAGGAGCCAAACTGGCCAACGGAGACTTGACCGTGATTGCAGTCGGTGGCGATGGTGACGGTTACGCTGAAGGCGGCAACCACTTCCTCCACGCCATCCGCAAGAATGTCAACATCACTTACATCGTCCACGACAACCAGGTCTTCGGCTTGACCAAGGGGCAGGCCTCGCCTCGGAGCGATCCGGGGATGGTTACCGGGACAACGCCCCTCGGGGTCTACAACGAACCGTTCAACCCCCTGGCGACGGCCATGACCCTCAATGCTGGTTTTGTCGCTCGGGGCTATGCTGGCGACCAGGAGCATCTGGCGCGGATCATCCAAGCGGCGATCCAGCATGAAGGCTTTGCCTTGGTGGATGTGCTGCAGCCGTGTGTGACCTTCAACAGAATCAACACCTACCAGTGGTACCGCGACCGGGTGTACGACCTGGACCAGGAAGAGGCCTATGACCGCACCGACCGCCAGGCGGCCTGGAAAAAGAGCTGGGAGTGGGGGGAGCGCATCCCCATCGGCATCTTCTACCAGGTGAAGCGGCCGACTTTGGCGGATCACTACAGCGACATTCTAGACGTACCCCTGGTCAGGCAGGAACTGGATCCTGGGGCAGTGGAAGAAATACTCAGCGAGTTTCGTATAGGGTAGGAAACACAAAAAAGGAGCGGGGGGTCAGCAGATCCTCCGCTTTCCTTTGCAGAGGGTTTCTCAGAGTTGGTGTAGAATCACTGTCACGACAAGACGCTGAAAAGGATGAGGTAAGTGACGGCGAACAACATTCGGAGCTTTGCCAGGGGTACGGCCCTATTCTCCTCCGGCGATCCGGCTGTGGCGGCGTACTTCCTTCTCGATGGAAAGGTCTTGGTTGTTCGAGGAGAAGAACGGCTGAATCTGGGACCAGGGGCCTTTCTGGGCGCGGTGGCTTTTTTCCAGGAGAAAGCCCATACCTACACCGCCCTTTGTTCCAGTGAAGTGACCGCGCTGGTCATCACCAAAGAGAACAGCCGGGAGATTGCAGCCAAGCAGCCTGCCGTTGTGCTGTCCCTCCTGCGGGAGCTTGCCCTGCAGGTTCCAGAGACTGAGGAGCTCACTTTTTTCCAGGGCAGGCTGGAGGAAAAGGTTGAGGCACAGGCTGCCCGCCAGATCCTTCCCGATGGTCATCCCGTGTTTTCAGGCACGGTGCCGGTGGAGTACGGCGACCTGCTCTTCGCGGTAGAAGCGGAGTGCCCGGCTTGCGGGACGAAGTTCAGCGCCATGCGGACCAGGGTCTCCCGCCTGCAGCTTGCAGAGCAGAAGCCCGATTTCCGCACGGTGTACCGCAATTTCGAGCCGAACTACTTCTACCTCTGGGTCTGTCCCAAGTGCTGGTTTGCCTATCCGGAGAGGCTGTTTGGCAGGGTCGCCGAGCGCGCCGTCCGCAAGTGGCAGGAGGCAGTCGAGGCCGAACCGCCCACAGGCACCTTCGAGTTCAGCGTACCCAGGGCGATCCAAGAGGCGATCACTGCCTACTACTTGGCCATGAGAACATACGAGGTTATTGGGGCTCCGCCGGATCTGTGGGCCAATCTCTGGCTGCGGCTTGTCTGGATCTACGAGGATCTGCAGGCTGGGGATCTGGCGCTCAAGGCCGCGGAGCGGGCCAGGGATTACTTCGCCAAAACCATGGCTACGACCGCGCACACTGCCGCCGGCGACCAGCGCCTGCACTTGATCCTCGGTGAGCTGGATCTGCGCCTCGGACGCCAGGGAGAGGCCTTCCGTAACTTCCACGCGGCTGCCACCATGTCTGGGGGAGATACCCGGCTGAAACGGGCTGCCGCCGACCGCATCCAGGACCTCAGGGGCGAGTCGCAATGACGATCTGAAGGTGGTTGTGTTGCCTGAGAGGGTGTAGTGTCCCTGGGTTATCCGTTGCCAAAAAGCAGAAGCAGCCCAAAAACTCCGATGTAAAAGGGGTTTTGGGCTGCTTGTTCTGTTTGTGCCGCGATTCGTCGTATCATAATCTACCATTTCATAAAACATTCTACCTTCGGATAACAGGATAGTTAATATACAATTAACATAAGAGAACCGGCGTCGTAGCGCCGGGAAAAACATTCGGAAGGGGTGCCTATATGAAGTTGCGTAGACCCATTCTGGGACTTCTGCTTGTTGCCTTGATGGTGGCTGCAGCAGTTCCCGCAGTAGTGTTCGCTCAGAAAAGCGACATCAAGCTGACCTTCACGTATTGGGGCTCGACCTACGAAAAGGCAGTGATCGAGGCTGCGATCAAGTCCTTTACGGAGAAGACCGGAATCGAAGTTGAACCGATGATCATCCCCACAGATTATGAAACGAAGTTGCTCACGATGATCGCCGCAAATGATGCCCCCGATGTTGGCTATTTGGGTCCCCCCACGGCCTACAAGTGGTTCAGAGATGGCCACCTGGTAGACATCAAAGAACTCTTTGAGTCAGATCCTTCCGTTAAGGAAGAGGACTTCATCGATGGAGCCATTTTCCGCTATGGCGATTCCATTGTGGGTGTGATGAACAACCTGGAGTCGTTTGCTATCTTCTACAGCAAGGCAGCGTTTGAGGAGGCCGGGATAGACAACGTCCCGACGAAGCCTGAAGATGCCTGGACATGGGATGAGTTCGTGGAGATCGCCAAGCGGCTCACTATCGATCGCAGCGGCCGCAACGCTCTTGATCCGAACTTCGATCCTAAGAGTATCCGTCAGTATGGCGTGTACATGAACCTGTGGTCCGGGCCGTTTGAGGCGCTGTTGCTGCGAAACGGTACTCAGTACTTCCCGGGTATGAGCGACGAGACGGGTATTGGCACACCCGCCTTTAACGAAGTGTTCCAGAAGATCGCCGATCTGATGCATGTTCACCATGTCATGCCAACACCAACGGCTGCTCAGAGCATGCCCGCTCCGGCCGTTTCCCTGCAGTCTCGCCGCTACGCGATGGTGATCGATGGACAGTGGGTCTGCAATGACTTTGCCCCCATTGAAGAGCTCGAATACGGCATCGCTCAACTTCCGAAGATGACCAGCACAACGGCTGTCTACAGCGGCGCCCTTGGAGTCATCTTCTCCTCGAGCAAGCATCCAGAAGCTGCATGGCAGCTGCTGCAGCACATCACCAGCGTTGAAGAGTCCACGGAGCTGTTCCGTGACGGGCTGTGGATGCCCAATAAGAAGGCTTACTATGTTGACGAAGACAAGATCGCATTGTGGGCTTCTGAAAGCAGAGCGAGGGTTCCCGGCTACAGAGACGTGCTGGTAGATCCAATAGTGTACGACAGCGAAGTTACAGGTGAGGTGTATGTAAAGAACTTTGGCGACATCAACAACATCTTGTTCCCCGCCCTGGATCAGGTCTGGGCAGGCAAGAAGACAGTCGACCAAGTGATCACAGAAATCATGCCTCAGCTGGAACCCTTATTGGAGGGAAGCATCCGCTAGGTCCCAAAGCGATGAAATGAGCGCCCGGCTTTCCACCCCGAGAGAGACTCTGGCATATGTTCCGCCCGGGTCTCTCTCCTCCCCCACCCGGGCGCCCGTTTTTAAGGAGTGACGGCTATGAACACAGTCAAGCGCTTTCCTCTCTGGAGGCCGAGGCTGATGAGGAAAGAAGAGGCATACGGGTATCTTATGGCTGCACCCGCGATCCTCGGCTTCTTCATCTTCACCCTGGGGCCGCTGCTGGCAAGCCTCTGGCTCTCCTTTACCGACTACTCTGTGACCAACGTGTACAAGTTTGTCGGATTGGCAAACTACAAGCGCCTGTTCTCAGGTGCGGATCCGTTCTTCTACAAGTCACTGGGCGTAACGCTGTATTATGTTGCTCTTTCTGTTCCCATAACCATCGTTTCTTCGTTCTTGATGGCACTCTTGCTCAAACAGAAGTTCAAAGGACGGGGTCTGGTCAGGGTCATCGTAACTATGCCATCCATTGTGCCGGCGGTGGCCGTAGCCACGATCTTCCTGTGGCTTTTGAACCCAGATATCGGCCTTTTCAACGAGATCCTGCGGGCCCTGCACCTGCCCACCAGCCAGTTCATCTACAGCGAAACAACGGTGGTACCGACTCTGGCCATGATGAACATCTGGACCATGGGAAGCACAATGCTGATCTTCCTGGCCGGTCTCGAGAACATACCGGAGCAGTATTATGAAGCGGCTGATGTCGATGGCGGCGGCCCAATCTACAAACTGTTCCACATCACGATACCCATGATGTCGCCAACAATTTTCTTCAACCTGATCATGGGGCTGATCAATGGATTTCAGACATTTACCCAGGCCTACATTATGACCGAGGGCGGACCCAACAATGCTTCGCTGTTCTACTCTGTATACTTGTACCGGGAGGCTTTCACCAATCAACGCATGGCCGTGGCCTGCGCCTTGGCCTGGGTCCTCTTTGTAATCGTCTTGCTCTTAACACTGGTCGTGTTTCGCACTTCGGGTTGGGTGTACTATGAGGGGGATCGTCAATGAAGGCGTACAGGCTCCGGAGAGGTGCTGGAAGAACTGCACTGTACATTGCGGTGATTGCCGTATCTTTGATGTACCTGCTCCCCTTGTTCTGGATGGTGCGGAGTTCGCTCATGTCGGCTGGCGAAATCTTCCTGATCCCTCCCGTATGGATCCCCAATCCTCCGCGGTGGTCCAATTACACCAAAGCCCTTACCACCATCCCTTTTGGGCGGTATTTTCTAAACACCATGAAGATCGTCGTGTTCAACCTGTTGGGCACCGTGCTTTCCAGCTCTATCTGCGCTTTCAGCTTCGCCAGGCTGCGTTGGCGTGGAAGGGAGTTCTTCTTCGCCCTGCTCATGTCCGGCATGATGCTGCCCGGCGCGGTCACCTTGATCCCCACCTTCTTGGGGTGGCGGGCCGTGGTGCCGCCCAACAGCTACCTGCCGCTGATCGTTCCTGCTTGGTTTGGAGGCGGGGCCTTCAACATCTTCCTGCTGAGGCAGTTCATGCGAGGCATACCGCTCTCGCTGGATGAGGCGGCACTGGTCGATGGTGCAAGTTATCCACGGATTTATGCCCAAATCATCTTGCCGCTCTCGAAAACTCCCCTGATCGTTGTGTCGCTGTTCCAGTTCCTGGGTGTTTGGAATGACTTCTTGGGCCCACTTATCTACGTCAACCGCGAGCGGTTCTTTACTCTGGCCCTGGGACTGCAGATGTTCATCGGCTACTATACCGCACAGTGGGAGCTTCTCATGGCCGCAGCAACTATTGTCTTAGTGCCACCGGTCATCTTGTTCCTGTTGGGTCAGAAGTTCTTCACGCGAGGCATCGCCATTTCTGGACTCAAAGGGTGATATGGTAGGAGCAGATCTGGAAGGGGTGCGAGAATGACACATACACTGAAAGAAGTTGAGTGGGGCAATGTGAGGATTCTGCCTGAAAAGACTTTTTTCATGCAGACGACTTACGAAGCGACAGGCGGTATCGCCAACCGTATGAAGCAGATCCGCCGGTATATGCTCTCGCTCAGCAGCGAGAACCTTGTGAGGAATCATCTGCTTGAGGCAGGTCTTTGGAACGAACACAGAAGACAGCTCGACGACATTCACTGGGGCTGGGAGTCACCGACATCTCAATTGCGCGGCCATTTTCTCGGGCATTGGCTCTCTGGAGCGGCGCAGCTCTACGCCCAAACTGGTGACCTGGAGCTAAAGGGCAAAGCCGACGCCATCGTGCAGGAACTGGCCAGATGCCAGCAGAGGAACGGCGGCGAATGGGTCTTTGCCATACCTGAGAAGTACCTGGAATGGATCGGTCGCGGCGAGATCGTCTGGGCCCCCCAGTACGCAATCCACAAGACACTCATGGGATTGTGGGACATGTTCGCCTATGGTGGGAACGAGCAAGCTCTGGACATCCTCATCAACGCTGCGCGCTGGTTCAAGCGTTGGACAGACAGGTTCACCGATGAGGAATTCGCCGATGTGCTTGACTTCGAAACGGGTGGAATGTTGGAAATCTGGGCGAACCTCTACGGTCAGACCAGAGATGAAAGCCACCTTCAGCTCATGAACAGGTATTGGCGCAGCCGCCTCTTTGATCCCCTTCTTCGGGGGGAGGATGTGCTTACAAACCTCCATGCCAATACCACGATCCCCGAAATCATAGGTGCTGCCCGCGCTTGGGAAGTCACTGGTGAAAAGCGCTGGCGCGATGTGGTGAAAGCATATTGGAAGAGCGCCGTCACCGACCGCGGTTTCTACGTCACTGGAGGCCAGACCAATGGGGAGGCTTGGACACCGCCCCTCAAGCAAGCGGCTCGGCTCGGCAAGCACAATCAAGAGCACTGCACTGTGTACAACATGATGCGGCTGGCCCATATTCTCTACCGCTGGACTGGCGATACACAGTACGCCGATTATTGGGAGCGCAACCTGTACAACGGACTTCTTGCACAGGAGCACCCGCACACAGGTATGGTAGCATATTACCTGCCTCTGGAAGCAGGGAATCAGAAGAAGTGGGGCACCCCAACCCATGACTTCTGGTGCTGTCACGGCACGTTGGTCCAGGCACCAGCATCGCTGGCACCCGCCATTTATCAGTACGAAACAGACAATGCACTGCGTGTCAGCCAGTACCTGCCTTCCCAAGCAACCTGTGAACTCGGCGGTACTCGGGTGGAGATCAGGCAGCAGTATAACGTGACCACGAAGCCGCACGCTCGTCCACAGAACCTTCAGACAAAACTCACGGTGACATGCGAAAAGCCAGCACGCTTTTCTCTGCAGCTGCGCGTGCCGTGGTGGGCAATCGGTACCCCAAGAGTGACTGTCAATGGACAACCGCAGCAGCCGAACATAAAACAAGGCCTCATCGCCTTGGAAAAAGAATGGGAAAACGACGTCATCGAACTCTCCTTTGAGAAACGTCTCACCTGCGTGTCGATGCCCGACGATCCAGACATGGTGGCCTTTATGGATGGTCCAGTTGTGCTCGCCGGGTTGTGCGACGGAGAAGTGGCGCTGGATGTTCGGGAGATACCTCCAGAAGAGCTGCTCGTTCCCCATAACGAACTGTCCTGTGAATGCTGGAGGGCAGGGTACAAAACCCGCGGTCAGCGGAAGAACATCTACTTCCTGCCGCTGCACTGCATAGAGGACGAGCAATACGCCGTATATTTCCCACTGATCAGGAAGTAAACAGGACAAACGCCGGCCAGTCCGGCTGGCAGCCGGACTACAGCACGGATATAGGAACAGCCGAACAAACCGCTCCAGACTGACAGCCGGTGGTCTTGAGCGGTTTTTCGGAAGGTGGAGGGTTTCCAAGCCCAAAAGGCGAAGTTGGTTCTTGCCGCTGGCTGACGGTGGTGGACGCACATCGGTTATGCGGGAGGTCTGGGAAGTTGCTTCGCATATTAGTAGTCGATGACGAACCATGGCAACGGCGCATCCTGTCGCGCATCGTCCGCTCCCATGCAGATGTCTGTGAGGTTGATGAGGCCATAAACGGACAGCAGGCCTTGGAGAAGCATAGCGAGAGGCCCTACGACATCATGTTCGTAGATATCCGCATGCCGGTAATGGATGGTCTGGGGCTTATCGAGAGGGTTCGGGAGTTGGATGGTGAGAAGACGCAGATTGCCATCATTAGTGGCTACGGAGAATTCGCCTATGCCCAGAAGGCGATCGGCCTCCAGGTGGCTGAATACCTCCTCAAACC
>DURQ01000048.1 GCA_012840725.1 Bacillota bacterium | reverse complement strand
CCCTAGCCAGCGGTTGCCTCTCCTTCCCCCAGTTTGACTTCGCTTCAGATATTTGACACTCACCTCGGTATTCCTTCTTTTTTTAGGGGTTAGTTTTAGACTTAAATTTATTGGCGAAGAAAACGAGGCGGGCGGATCCGGGTTCAAAAGAACACCAAGTACGGTGAAAAGACTAGAAAGGAGAGTGCCCCATGAACGCTAAGGAGATCATCAACCGGTTGGGTGGCGTCTCAGAGGAAGTGTTGAAAGAAGCACTTCAGTGTCAAACAGAAGATGAGTTACTCGCCCTAGCTGATAGGAAAGGCGTTGAGCTCACTGAAGGGGAGGCGACTGAACTCTTCGGCTTGCTGCGTTCCCAGGCAGAGGGAATGTCCTTGGAACAGCTTGAGATGGTAACTGGTGGTCTCAAGGTCCTGGGCACCACTGGGGACGAAGAAGGGGGCAATCCCCGCGTCTAGCCTTCCCAAACGTGTGCGGTAGTCACAAAGAGGCGCTGCGCCGGCGCCTCTTTCCCCATCGAAAAACGGAACCCCCTGCGTGCCAGGAGGTTCCGTTCTTGTCTTACAAGCCGTTACTTGTTATACGCCTCATCCAGCAGCGACTGGATGACCGGTGCGACGGCATCCATCTCGCTCTTGGCGCTGCCGCTGCCCATGGTGGCCTTGACCAGAGCTTCGTTCAGTTCGTTGCCCAAGCCGGGGATGTTATCCCAGAGTCTGGCCTTGTTCAGCATCTGCTTGATGGTCTCCAGAGAATCCCAATCCTTGACGTAGGGCAGGAAGTACTCTACGAACTCATCCTCGTAGGCGTCGATGTCTCTGTACTTGGCAGTGGTCTCAAAGAGCATGTCAACGAGCTCAGCCATGGCCGCGGGTGCGTCGCAGGAAATGGGCAGCACAAACATCTCCATACCCCAGACCGGGTTCACGAAGTCGGTTGCCTTGGGGCCCATGGGGAAGAAGACCCAGCCGTAGTCGAAGTCTACTTCCTTGGCATGGTCCGGCAGAGCATAGAGGTCGAGACGGAACATGGCAACCTTGCCCTGGTTGAACTGGGCCCGGATGTCGAACTTGTCGCCAACCATCACGCAGCCATGTACCTGGTCCAGCTCTTTCCACATCTCGATGGCTTCGATGGCTTCCGGATCGTTCATTGCATAGACGGCCTTACCGTCCACGAACTTCATGATCCCGCCGCCATTGGCGTAGACAGCCATCTCCTGCTCGATGGGCCAGGGATCGAGGCGGGCGCCAACACCGTAGATGTCAACGACTCCATCGCCGTCGATGTCCTGAGTCAGGGCGATGGCCAGTTCCTTCATGGTCTCCCAGTTCCACTTGCCTTCATTCTGGAGCTCGTTGGGAGTGGGCAGGCCCGCAGCCACGAACATATCCCGGTTGTAGATCCAGCCCTGGGCAGAACCGATGTCCATGTTCCGCTGGTAGCTTCCGTTCACGGAAATGCCGTAAGCTTTCCCCTGGTAGCTGGAATACAGTTCGCGCATGTTCTTGTGGGACCCGGGAAGGCTTGCATAGTACTCCTCGGTTAAGATATCATCCAAGGGTAGGAGAGCCCCATTCCCAGCCAGGAGCGGCAGCCAGCGGTTGGAGATGTAGATGAGGTCGCCAACGGGATCGCCTGCTACGATACTGGCCAGAATGCGGTTCTCCGCTCCATCCCAATCGATCTGTACAAACTCGATTTTGCAGTTGAAGGCCTCTTCCACAAGCTCAAGACGGCCGCGGCCTTCGCCATCGGTAAAGTACTGCCGCATACCGTCGGCCGAATGGCCGGCGATTTTGATCGTCCGCCCGCCGAGATCGTACTCAGCAGCCAGAACCGGCACGCTCAAAAGCAGTACAGCCAGCAAAACACAAACCAACCGTTTCATGCTCAAATCCTCCTTGAATTGATTTCCTGAATCCTGTTTCTTGACTCTTGCCTCCTGCCTCTTGCCTCCTGCTTCTCATCCCCCCTTACCCAACTAAACCAGTCTTCTCGATACTCTCAATAAAGTACCTCTGCAGAAACGCGTAGAGGATCAACACCGGCAGGACGTAGAGGAGCATGCCGGCGTTGTTGACCAGCTGGATGTACGTCCCTTCCATGGCCTTGTTGGCCCATGGGTAGTTGTACTGCGCATTGATGGCCGCCAGGCCCAGCTGCAGGAGCTTGCGGCCCGGCAGGAAGAGATTGGTGTAGAACAGATCGTTCCAGTTCCAGACAAAGGAAAACAGGAAGACGATCATGGCAATCGGTTTGGCGTTGGGCAGCATGATCCGGAAAAAGGTCTTCAGGTGCCCCGCTCCATCAACGTAAGCCGCCTCTTCCAAACTGATGGACATCCCCCGGAAATAGTTGCGGGTGATGAAGATGAACAGTCCGCTGCGCTTGGCCGTTCCGGTGAGGGCCATGAGCACCAGGGGCCAGAAGCTGCCGACCAGGTTGATCCCGGGCTGGGGGATCAGGCCGAGGAAATCGAAGTAGCGGAAGTTCAGGAAGAGCGGCACCATCACCATCTGGGGCGGGATGACGATGGACAGGATCACCAAGGCAAAGACCAGGTTAGACCCGGGATAGCGCCACCGGGCAAAGCCGTAGCCGATGATCATGGTGGCGGCCAGCTCAAGGGCGCTGAGGAGCACGGTCACCCCGATGGTGTTGAGCAGCGCCCGGGGGTAATCCAGCATCTTCCAGGCCACCTCGAAGTTGAGCTTGGTCAGATGGCGCGGTATCCAGTTCACGGTGAGATCGTACATATCATCGGGGTGCATGACCGCCGCGGACAGCTGCCTGAGCAGCGGATAGAGGATGATGAACCCGATCCCCACCAACAGCCCGAAGCGCACCAATGCCGCACCCTTGGGAAGCAGTTTTTTAAGTCTCATAGTGCACCCTCCGCCCAAGCAGGATGATGGTCACCGCCAGGATGGCCAGCACCGCTGCAAAGTAGATCCAGGACATGGCGGTGCTCACCCCGAAACCCGCCCCCGACCACGCCGAGTTCTGGATCAGCTCCAGAAGGGCGTTGTCCGCCGCGGTGAAGGAATCCACGATGGTGTAGACCACATTCACTAGAAGCAGCGGCGAGACCAGGGGGAAAGTGATCTTCCAGAACGCCTCCCAGCCCGTGGCCCCCTCCATGTGGGCCGCCTCGTAGAGGGATTTGGGTATGGACTGGAGCGCGGCCAGGAAGATCAGGATCTGGATCCCCGAGGACCGGATGATCAGGGGTACCTCGTTGATGGCCTGGAAGATGAAGCCGATGAAGGCCTGGGGCAGCTTCAAGGTTGTGAGCAGCTGCTGCAGGGTGCCCATGGAGAGCAGGCCCGATTCGCTGAAGCTCACCGCCTGCTGCATGTAATCGGCCTGCTGCATCTTCAGGCTGATCTCGGCACCCAGGATCACGGGAAGGAAGAAGATCACCCGCGCCAGGGTGCGCCCTCTGAACCGCTGGTTGAGCAGGTTAGCGGCAAAGAAGCTGAAGATGAGCACAACGGGGATCCGCGCCGCCATGGTAACCACCGTTTCCACGAAAACCTGGCGGAAACGGGGATCCACAAAGAGCACATGGCGGTAGTTGTCCAGGCCCACATAGTCCAGAACGTAGCCTGTGGGCACGATGGTCAGCTTGCTGATGCTGAAGATCACCGACTGCCCAAAGGGATAGGCCAGGAAGGCCAGGAAACCGATGATGAAAGGCATGGTAAAGAGCAGCCCCAAAAGGCTTTTCTGGGCGCTCAGACTCAGCCTCAGCCTCCTGCGCATCTATCTCCCTCCCCTCAGCCGCACAAAGTCCCGGGCGGGGATGGTCTCGCCCGCAAACTCCACATCATCGGTGCCGAAGTTCACCACGACGGCATCGCCGCTGGCGAACCGCGTCACAGTGAGCCGCGGTGTCACCCGCTCAAACGCCACGATCCTCTCCCCAGACAGATCGCCCAGCTCGGCGTTGTAGCGCTGGTAGAGGCGTACCCCTTCCTCCAGCCAGTAATCTCTGTCCACACTCAAAAGGTAGGCGTACTCCGTTTCTTTTAGCAGGGAAGCATCGCTTCCGATCAGTCTCAAGTACAGGCCGCTGGCGGTCTGGGCGCAGCGCAGAATATGTTCCTCCAGATCAACAGCCTGGTTTAGAGGCTCCCCGGCGTAGTCCACGAGCCCGTGCAGCACCATCTGGAAAAAGGGCACCTCTTCATCCTGGAGGTTGTAGCGTGTGCTGGTCTGGGGGACGTTCAACAGCGAACTGGCGTAGGGAAGCGCGAGGGCATTTCCGCCATCCAGCTGGAGGCTCAAGCCTTCCCCGGCGAATTTCTTCAGCTGTGCTGCGATCTGCTCCGCGGCCTGCACCCGATCCACCACCCGTTCCTCCGCCCTCTGCAGATCGGAGTGGACTTCCCGCCCCATGCTGGGCACGGCCAGTCCCTTGATGTTCAGGCGGCGGTAGTCCTTGAGAAAACGCTCCACCAGGTCGGGTAGGGCCTGGGGCGATAGGATGTACCTGGTCGGCTTGGAAAGCGCCTGATAGGTCACGGGATCATAATCCGGCCAGGTGGCGTAAACCCCGTTCACCGCCCGCGCGGCTTGGCGGTTGGGGGCAAATCCCTGGAGGATGCCGGAACGCTGCACTTTCAAAAGTTCCACTGCCGGGTAAAAGGCCACTCCTCTTTCTTCCAGGAACTGAGCGAGCGCGGTGAGGCCCTTTTCCCCGCCGAGCCCCGGTGCCAGCTTCACCCCCGCGGGATACTTGTGCTCAATGCCTCCACTGAGCCAGCCCGAGTAGCGCAGGCTGAGGTTGATGATCCCGGCACTTAAGAGCTCTTCCACCATGGCCTGGGCCTGAGCGAAGGTGGTCAGGGGGAGCTGAACCTCCCTGGCCACGCCCACAACCGGCTGGACCTTGGGCACAACGCCGATAACTTCCAGGAAGAAGGGAATACCCTCCCCCTTCCGGCGCTCTGCCAGGAGACCGCGTTCGAGAAGATAGTCCTGGTAATAGCGGGCCATGCCGCTGTAAGTGGCCTCTTCTCCGTAAAGGAAAGCGTAGCGCACCGTAAGGTCCCCGAGGTACGGCCTGCTCTGGTACATATTGATCTGGGTGAACTGGTCCAGGTGGCGGACTGCCTTGGGTATGGTCTGAAATGCGGCATAGGCCGTGTTGAACTGGGCTGTTGGGCGGGCGATATCCGCCCGGATCTGGGCGATGGCCTCGCCGTCTTCGATCACGGCAAAGAACGCCTTCTCGCCCTGCTTGAGGCCGAATACGGGCAGGTGGTTGACCTCCCGATCGTAGGGCCTCCGCTCGACGATTGGCAGGGCGCCATCTGCGCCGTACACCGGCTCGCTGTAGAGGGTCTGGCTGGCTTTCCCGTTATTCAGGTAGATCAGAGCGCCGGAGCCATCGGGCACGAAGATGTACCCATCGGCCTGGGCATCTGCGGACCCGAAGAACCGCAGCAGGGCAATGCTGGTCAGGGGATAGGTCACCAGCTCCTTGCTCTCGTCGTAGATCACCACTTCTTCTCCCAAGGACCCATCCCAGTTCACCTCGTAGGCTGTAGGCCGATCCTTCGGGTAGACCACTTCCGCCAT
>DURQ01000047.1 GCA_012840725.1 Bacillota bacterium | reverse complement strand
CTGAAAGAGCAGGCCGCCCCGCTGGAACAGCCAAAAGCGATGCTCTCATTTAGCGCCATTTGGAAGAGGACGGTATTGCCTCCATAGGAATGTCCTAAGATGCCGATGCGCCGCTTATCCACCGCAGGATGACTCTGCAGGACCGCAAAACCGATATTGGCATCATCAAGGACTTTTTTCATCAGTGTCTGCCCGCACAGCAGCCGGTAGCACATCTCGTTGTAATGCTGGAAGAAGTCGTTGTCCCCATCAGGCATAGTCCCTTTTTTGTTGGGCCTGCGGTCCTCGAAGCAAATGGAATCGGGAGCGAGGACCACAAGACCTTGTTGGGCCAGTGCCGGCCCAAAAGCCTGAAGCGGGTCTCCCGCCAAGCCGACTACTTCGCTTTTGCCCAGATGCCTCTCGCCATTGTGTTGGTGATGGACGAGAACCCCAGGGAATGGCCCCCTGCCAGACGGCAGAAGAAGGTAAGCGGGGACCTCATCACCTTCACTGCCAGGATAGGTGATCAAGAGCCTCGTATAACCAGCGCAGATCTCTTCCTCAACTATCCTGTACTGTGGGGCCGGCCCCGCTGGGTTTAGGCCCAGATACGCTCTAATCTCCTCTCTGAGGTTCATCTGCTTCACCCCAGTCTGACTGCGGCGTTGACCTTAAGCCCACAGGGCTGCCAAGACCGCCGCTACCACCACCGCCGGCAGCATGTTCCCCACGCGCAGTTTGGTCAGCCCCAGCATGTTAAAGCCGATGCCCATAATGAGCATACCGCCTGTAGCTGTGAGTTCTTGGACCACGAAGTCGCTCAAGAGTGGAGCGATAAAGCCAGCTAGAAGGGCAATTGCCCCTTGGTAGATGAAAACGGGGAGCGCCGAGAAGGCTACTCCGATGCCCAAAGAGGCGGTGAAGAGAACAGCCGTAGTCCCGTCCAGCATGGATTTGGCGTAGAGCACATGGTGGTCGCCGGTCAGGCCGCTGTTCAGGCTGCCTACCACCGCCATGGCACCAACGCAGTAGACCAAAGTTGCGGTCAGAAAGCCCTGAGAAAAGCTGGCCGGTTTCCTGAACCTGCTCGGGCTCATCCGGCGCAGGTTTTCGCCGAGGCGCTCAATCCTGTTCTCCAGATCCAGTTTCTCCCCGACGATGGACCCGATGGCCAGAGCGGCGATGGGAATGAGGACGTTGCGGGTCCGCAGACCCATGGAGATGCCGATGACCAGCACGGCCAGGGCCAGGGCGTGCATTATGGTCTGGCCGATCTTCTCCTGCAAACGCACCACGCTGCCAAGCAGCGCACCGACTACAATAGCCAAAGCATTAATTAAAGGACCCCATAAAGCCAATCGCAAAACCTCCAATGATTGGTTTGCTTCCAGATCTTCGCTTTCGGATGCAGCCTTCCTGCGCCTGTTCGTCGCTGACCAACAGTGGATCGCCGCTTGGCGGTCTTTTTTTTCGTGGAAACAGCTTTTTCGGCTCCCGTGGACAGAAATTGGTCAGTTTTTGGTTAGACCAGTTCGGTACGCTAATGGACAAGAAGTAAAGAACCTAGGAGGTGTCTTGTTTGCGTGTAAGAAGGAAATTGTTCGCACTGTCGTTGTTGCTGTGTTTGGTTCTGCTTCTGCAAGGCTGTGGCGGGGGCGGTGGAGGCGGGATAAAACCTCCGAAGATCACCTCTACAAACCCGTCAAACCTCAATGTTTCTATGGCACCCAATGAGCAAAAAGAGTTCAGTGTCACTGTAGATTCTTCCAGCGGCGACACATTAGAGTACGAGTGGACGTCTGACACGGGAAACTTTTTGAGCAAAGAGGGCAAAAAAGCCACCTGGAAAGCACCGGCGACCGAAGGCAGCGCGAACGTGACGGTTAAGGTTATCGGTCAGAAAGGTCAAGACTCGAAAACGTGGAGCATCACCGTCACCTCTGCCCAGCCGCCCAAGATCCTGAACCCCAAGCCAGTGACCAGTCAGACGCAGCCGGGGGAAGTGAATGTCAACGAAGGGATCATACTCTCCATCGACACCACTGATCCCCAGGGGCTGCCCCTGGAATCCACATGGACATGCACCCGGGGAACCATACAGAACCCCCAGTTGAATACTGCGAAATGGGTCGCTCCAGGCATCACTGGCCAAGCTCAGGTGACTGTCAAGGTGACCAACAGCGCTGGGAAATCTGCCACTCACACCTGGTACTTCGACGTGAAGGGCAACGTTGTCTACGTAACAGAAGACATCACTGGTACCGTTACTTGGGCGACCGGGAATATCTACGTGATTGATGAGAAGGACATCGAAGTTAGGGGGACGCTCATCATCCAGCCCGGCGTCGTCGTGAAGTTCGGCGATGGCCGTTCGCTCCGCACAACCGGCAGCGGGCGCATTCAGGCCGTGGGAAAGGAAGATAGTCCCATCGTCTTCACTTCTCTCCGCGACGATGATTGGGGCGGTGACACCGATAAAGACCAAGGCGCGGTGCAGCCCGATCCCGGAATCTGGGGTGCAGTGATCCTGGAAACGAACAGCAATAGGTTCGAATACTGCCATTTCTACTACGGTGGAGGGTCCGGCGCATGGTACTCCCCAGGCATGCTCCAGCTGGATCACTCCTCAGGCACCCAGGTCAAGAACTGCACTTTCGCCTTTGCCGAGGGAGTTGCCCTGCAAGCCAAGGATGCGACAAATGTGACCATCCAGGGGAACGCGTTCTATCTCAACGAAAAACCGCTGGCGATCGGCGCGGAAACGAGCCTCGACGACTCCAACATCTTCCACAATCCCCTGAATCTCGATGAGAAGAACACGTATCAGGGGATCTTTGTGCAGGCGATGCCGGTTGAGAAGCCTGTTTCTTGGACTGAGACCGAAGCCGCCTTCGTGCTGGAGGGATACCAGTGGAACGTAAATGGCAAGCTGACCTTAGGTCCTGGTGTAACGGTGAAACTGAGTGAAGGAGCCTTCCTCGCTGTCAACAACACCGCGACACTGGAGGCCAAGGGAGAACCCGGCAAGCCTATCGTCTTCACATCCATTAATGACAGCAGCTACGGTGGCGACAGCAACGGTCCAGCTCCAGATGATCCTCGTCCTGGCGATTGGGAGTTTATCGTTATCCACAATGGGGGCCGGGGCATCTTCGAGCATTGCGTGTTTGCCTACGGAGGAAGTGAGGAACACATGTCCGAGGGTTGGGCGGCCTTACATGACACTAACAACTCCGATGGGACGACGGTCAAAAACACACTCTTCAAGAACAATCGCCGCGGCCTGACTATGCTTTCGACCAAGAGCCAAATTGAGAACTGCACATTCGAGGAGAACGTCTATCCTCTGGTGGTTGATCTGAACATCGACACAGACAACAGCCTGACCATCCAAGACAACAGGTATAACGCTATCTACCTTGTAGTGGAGCGCTCTCCTCAGTTTGCCAAGCAGTCTGTCCGGTGGCAGAACACGGGTGTTCCCTACGTGCTCCTGTATGATAACCTGTACACCGAAGGAAAGACCATTGTCCTTGGCGAGGGAACCATCTTGAGGGTGGACCGGGGTCTCCAGATCAACCTCGAAATAGGTTCCAAGATCGAAAACTTCAACAAGGCCATCTTCACATCCTACAGAGATACGGCGAATGGTGGAGACGTCGGCTTTGGAGGAGGCCCAAACAAGGGCGATTGGGAAGGCATTTGGGATGAGAGTGTTCTGGATTACATTGGCGGCCCGAATATTCTCTACGCTGCGAATCCCAAGTAGGACTAAGGCCAACCTTGGCAGTCTGACAACGGAAAACGGCTCCAGATCTGCTCTGGAGCCGTCCTTCTTCCTCTTATCCACTCAGCAGGCCGAGGGTAAGGCGTCGGAAGAGCTCTTGGGTCTCGGGTGACGGCTGTACGCCCAGCTCTTTTCGGAGAGTCTTCTCGAGGAGCGCGTACTGCCGCTGCGCTGCCCGCCGCTGCCCGCTCCGGGCGTAGGCTTCGATCAGCAGACAGTGATAGTTCTCGTTCAGTTCATCCCTCTTGAGTAAAAGGATGAGCTCAGCGATGGCTTTCTCGTACTGCTGAGCCTCTAAGCAGCACTGGGCCAAGCGCAATCTGGCCTCTCCGTAACGCAGGCGCAGGGCCTCGCGTTCGGGGACAGCCCACGGGTAATCCAGGTTTTCCAGGTAATCCCCGCGGTAGTGCTTCACTGCCTCTTCCAGCAGGTGCATCTGTTCCACAGAGTTCGTCTGTTGGCTGAGGCCTGATTTGAGCAGTGCCTCAAAGCGCGCCAGGTCGGTGGTAACCGGAACCGCCAGTGCGTACACCTCTGCGCTGCGCTGGATGGGATCTGGCAGGTTGTATGCCTTGAAAACAGAGCGCAATCGATAAAGAGTGGTGTGGAACTGGGCATCGGCCTTCGCCAGGTCCTGGAGATCGCCAGGCCAGAGAGCGTCGATGATCTGGTCCTTGGTCACAGGCTGCCCGACGTGGACGAGGTAAACCAGTAAGTCCCGCGCCCTGTGGCTGCGCCACTTTACGCCCGTTAGTTCCTGGCCGTCCACGAAAATGCGGACCGGTCCGAGCAGCTGCATGCTTAGGGTTGGGGAAGCAGCTGCCGGCTGAGCTGGTTCTTCCGGGCCTGTGAGGCGTTCGTAGGCTTCGGCAGCCATATTGCGAACGTACTCCACAGGATCCTCTCTCAGGGCGGCCAGGGCACGGCGGGCTTCAGGTCCTCCAATTTCCAGAAGTATTGGAATGATGCGCTGTTTGGCCGCGGGGCTGCCCCTCTGCATCAGGGGAATGAGATGTTTGAGGCTGCGCGGGCCGACTTTGCGCAGCACCCTCTGGACGAAGCTGGTCTCGATCCCCTCTTCCAGTCCATGCATGAGCAGGGGATAATACCAGTCATAGCAGGTTACATAGTTCTGCAGGTCGTTGATCTTCGCTGAGGTTATCAAGGCCTTCTGCGTGTATTCCCTGGCCTTCTCCAAATCTCCGTGGAGGAAGAACAGGTGAGCCAGGGATTGGTAGCAGTAGGCGAGGCATTTGAGAAACCCCATATCTTTGGCCCGTTCAGCTGCACCCACAAGCAGAGCCAGACCCGTGTCCAGTGAACCCGTTCTGGCCAGAATCAGTCCGGCCACCGCAGGCACGGAGGTGCGGAACAGATAGGGTTGGGACTCCACAACTTCCAGGGCCTCCAAAGCGCACGAACGAGCGGCGACCCATTTGCCCTGAATGGCCAGGGTTCGCGCTAGGAACACCAGGTTCAGGGCCAAGTTGGAGCGATCGCTGTCGTGCTCCCGCACGTAATCGGCTCCCTGAAGGAAACAGCGTTCCGCATCTTCGAACCGGCCGAGGCTTGTGTAGACGAGGGCCAGCTGCAGGCAGGAAGAGGGGAGCAGTTCAGTTAAGCCCATCTTCTCCCGCACCGCTGCTGAACGCTCGGCGATGAGCAGGGCCTGTTCCGTCTCGCCCCAGTCATCGTAGATGGCGGACATCATATCCTGGAAGTTGTAACCCGGCATGATCCCCTCGGGGCAGAGCGACATAGCCCGCCTGAAAAGAAGCAGGGCCCGGGAAGGCTCACCACACAGGTAGGTGATGTTGCCCAAAGCCTCCAGGATCCTCACAAGCGCCTCGCAGTCTCCGCTGCCTTCATATTCCTCCAGGCACCGCTGGAGGATTTCCCGCGACTCCCGGAAGCGCCCGGCAGAGTGGTAGATGATGGATTTCTCTATCGCCAGCAGAAGCCTATAGCGCGATGCCGAGAGGTTTGCCTCCGCGTCGAAGAGGAAGTCGAAGCTCTCCTGCAGGGCGCCGCGGCCTCTAGAGAGGCGAGCTTTCACCAGCTGGCATTCTGCCAACCCGATCTCATCTCCGAAGGCTGCAAAGAGGGACTCAGCCTGCTGGACCGCCTTCTGGGCGTGGCTGAGCTGGCCGCGGCCGATTTCTACCAGGGCGAGCAGCAGTGACAGGCGGGGGTTTTCCTTGATCTCTTCGACTGTGATGGCCATCTCCAGCCATCCGCCGAGCTCCTGCCATCTGCCGTGCATGATTGCTTCTCCAGCGAGTCTGACTACCAACTCTGGGATGCTCTCCCTCTCTCCCGCCTCCAAAAAGCAGCTCACAGCCTGCTGAAGATTTCCCCGGCTTAAGGCAATAGTTCCCGCCTTCTTAAAGAGCGCACATTTCTCTGAACCAAGCTTGGTTCGGAGATGGGAGCGCAGCACCGGCACCAGACTGAAACGGCCTTCCCTTGATTCCAGGAACAGCTGTTGCGACTCCAAATACCTCAGGTGCTCTTCGGATACACTGCTGTCCAGAAGCTCATCGCAGTCCGCACTGGTGAAGCTGGTAAACACGCTGGTTTTGATGAGGAAATCTGAAACGTTGCCAGGAATGTCCTGCAGGATTTCCCGGTCGATGTAGGCTTTCAGGGTTTGGGGGACTCTTCCTCGGCCTTCTTCCAAGCCCTCACCTGCCTGGGTGAGAAAGCTGACCATGATGGGCCAACCGCCGCTGAAGGCAGCGATCCGCTCCGCCTGCGGCTCCTCCAGCGCGCAGGCGCGCAGTCCGAAGAGGCGTTTCAACTCTTCCGGAGTGAACTTGAGATCCTGGCTGCCGATGAGCTGCACTTGGCCGGCCAAGTACAGTCGTTCCAGGGCAAGCTGGCCGACGAGTTCCAGCGAGTTCCTGCCGGCCAATGCCAATTGGGTCTGCGGTGGAAGCAGGGGAATGAGTTCGGATATGAACTGGTATATGGCGGGTTGAGTAATGGCCTGCCAGTTGTCGAGGATGATCAGCCCTCCACTGGGCAGGGAAGCAAGGACGTCGACGAAGAACGACAGCGCAGAGCGGCACAGCTCTTCCGGATCCGTCCTTGAGATCAAGCGGTGGAGATGCACCTCATTTTGGGAAGCATGCTTTGGCAGTGCCGCGGCCAGATGCCTGATGAAGACCACGGGATCATCGTCGTAAGAGTTGAGGCTGTACCAAGCTGTAGGTCGCGAGCAGCTTCCGGCCAGTTGACTCAAGAGAACAGTCTTTCCATACCCTGCAGGAGCCAAAACCAGCAGTACCTGGCAGCCAGCGGGCAGAAGGCGCTGGAGCAGAGAGCTTCGCTCTACCATCCGCCCCTGGAACTGAGGGCACTGCAGTTTGGTTGTAATCAACGGCACGTTCTCAGGATGTCTGATCACTGCAGTCACCTTCTCAGGCATTTTTCGCCTTCTTCGCCGTGAATCTTTGTTACTCCTTCACAGGGGAAAAAGTGTCCGCTGCTGGTTATGCTAACTCCGAGGTGATACGGTGAAAAAGATACAAGACCGGGTGCAGCTCGGTATTATCTCGGGGTTGGCTGGCGTGTTTGTTAAGAACCTGGTAGGCACGGTACTAGTCAAAACAGGTTTGGCAGAAGAGGGGGCCCCACAGCGTGCCGCGGGCATGCTCCTTCCAGCTTACAAAGTCGCGGCCCCCCTTGGGCGAGCTGCCGGTTGGATGGCCGATGCCGCGGTGGGCTGCTTGCTGGGCATTGCTTCAGTGTACGTCTTGTCTTTCACGGGAAAGGACCGTGCGCCCCTGAAAGGACTGACCACGGGAGCGCTCGCTTGGGTGGGGCTCTACGGGGTACTCGGCAACATGGGCGCGACGAACGTGCGAACCGCGCTGCCCCGGACAGTGCTCAGCGAGTTCATCGGCCACTCTGTCTTCGGACTGGTGTCCACAGCCACCGCCGCTTTCTTGGGAGATGAAGACTTGCTCACCGCCGGGATGCCGCGGAACGCAGCCACCATCCGCTTGGAGGTTCCCTATTCTCCATCACCGCGCCCGCGCCACTGATAAGTGAACAAAGGCACGAACACCTTCTTGGAGGAATTGGCAGTAATTGTGGAGAATCTTGAGACACTCGCATACGCCAAGCCAGGAGGTGTAATCATTGAAAGTGTCGCTGCGCTGGAAGATGCTGCTGTTGGTCTTTGCGGTGATCCTAGTACCAATCTTTGTCCTAGGTCTCAATGAGTACCGGGAAACGAGGTCCCTGATCACGGACATGATGCGCGCCACAGCCCGTGATGTTCTGAGCAGTGGGGTCGAGTATGCAGATGACTTCCTCGAGACGTTGGAAGAAGCCGTGGCCATGCTCAGCCAGAACTCCGATGTGCTCAGTGTCTTTGACGATCCCGAAGCTCCAGCCAGGATTGTCAAGCTGCTGGAGAACTACGTAACAACCCACGCCGATGTTGAGAATGCCTTTTTTGGAACCCGGGACAAAGTCCTCCATGTCTACCCGCCAACACCGGGCGGCCTGCCAGCCGACTATGATCCGACTGCCCGCCCGTGGTACCAGCAGGCAGTCGCCGCCAACGGCCTGATCTGGACCGAGCCGTACATAGACACTGGAAGCCGCAAACTGGTGGTAACAGCGGCCATGCCTGTACGCCGGCCAGGCGACACTGCTCCTCTGGGGGTCGTGGGTGTCGATGTCACCTTGGAGCATCTTGCGGCACTCATTTCTTCCCGTAAGGTAGCGGAGAGCGGCTTTCTGGTCCTCATGAACAAAGAGGGGATCGTCCTCGCCCATCCGGATCCAGATGCAATAGGCAAGCCCATGCCGGATGCGACCATCCTGGAGCGGGTGCTCTCCACCAGTTCCGGAGAGGTTGACTACCTCGGCAGGGAGCAGATGTTCGTTGTCTACACCACCCTGGAACGCACAGGTTGGCCGCTGGGGGCGATGGTCTCCTACGCTGAAGCCAATACCCACGTCCGCAGGCAGCTGGCGCGGACTGTGGTTATCGGGTTGGTTTTCCTCGCCGCCGCTTTCGCCCTCGGCTCGATTTTTGCCAACCGGCTCTTGGTTAGGCCCGTTCTCCAGCTTGCTGCCACCGCCGAGAAGATCAGCCAAGGGGACTTCACCAGCGAAGTGACTCTTCAGAAAAACGATGAGCTGGGTGTGCTGGCAGAGGCGTTCAGAACCCTCCAGAAGGAACTGGGCAGGCTGATCGGGGAACTCAAGGCTGCCAGCAACAAGACGGCCGATCTCAGCCGTGCCGTCTACCGTTCCAGCCAGGAGATCAGTGCTTCCACCGAAGAAATGGCCGCCACCACTGGCGAGTTTGCCACTTCGGTCCAGCGCACCAGCGACAACGTGCAGTCCATCGATGACGATGGCAGCGCCATCCGCCGCATTTCCGCCCAAGGGGCTGAGCTGGTGGAGCAGGCCGTGAACCAGATGAAGAACATAGAGTCAAGTTTTGCCCAGCTGCACCAGAGCGTGGAGGAACTCAACGTTCGTTCCAGCGAAATCGGCAAGATCACCGACCTGATCCGCGGCATTTCCGATCAGACCAATCTCCTGGCTCTCAATGCAGCGATCGAGGCCGCACGGGCAGGCGATCTGGGACGGGGCTTCGCCGTAGTAGCCGAAGAGGTGCGCAGCCTGGCTGAACAGTCGGCATCTGCCACAAAACAGATCGATGACCTGCTCCGCGAAGTGAACGCCAGGATCGCTGAAGTCCGTTCGGAAGCTAACTCGAGCATCAGCGAGATCAAAGCAGGGTCCAAGAGTGTGCAGGTCGCCGGTGAAACCTTTGCCCAGATCGGACAGGCTATAAACAGTATCAGCGCCCGCATAAAGGATGTGGCCTCCTATGCCCTGGAGCTCAGCAGCGGCTCAGAAGAGATGGCGGCAGCCACCGAGCAGCAGGCGGCAACACTTCAGGAGATCACCCAGTCCGCAAACGAACTTGCGGATCAGGCCACCCAGTTGATGAAGTTGACCGAGGGGTTCAAGATATAGCGTTCGTGGCAGGAGGGGCCCGCAGTGCCGGGCCCCTTTTTTTGTGCGAGGTGGTCCGGGTTAGGGCCAAGAAGGGATCGGAACGGGAGATGGGGAAGTACTTCTGCACACGTAAGAACTGGAGGAATGCAGGCGATGAGCAGCATTTTGCATCACAACCTCATCCCCAAGCCTGTGCGGGTCGAGCCGCGGGCAGGGGAGTTCCACATAACGGCAGAGACCAGGATCTGTGCCCAAGCTGGTCTGGCTGAAGCCCAGCCTGCGGCTGAATATCTCGCCGGCATTCTCCGGCGGCTGACCGGTTATCCCATGCCACTGGAGGCCGTCGGTGAAGCTCCTGGGCCGGGCAGTATCTTCCTGACGGTGCAGGGAGCCCCGCCCGTCCTGGGCGCCGAAGGCTACCGGCTGGAGGTGGCAGGTGATGCCGTTACTATCCGGGCAAACAAGTTTGCAGGGTTTTTCTACGGGTGCCAGACTCTGCGGCAGCTCCTTCCTCCGTCTGAGGGGCCCTGGCAGATCCCCGGCTTGGACGTAGAGGATCGGCCCCGGTTTGCCTGGCGGGGGCTGATGCTTGATGTGGCACGCAGTTTCTTCACGGTGGAAGAGATCAAGAACCTGCTGGACCTTGCGGCCGCGATCAAGCTGAACCGCCTGCATCTGCACCTCAGCGATGACCAGGGGTGGCGGATCATGATCGAGAGCTGGCCAAACCTGGCGCTTTTTGGTGGAAAGTGCGCGGCGGAAGGCGGCCGCTCCGGGTATTTCACCCAAGCTGAGTTCCAGGAGATCGCCGCCTACGCTCAGAGCAGGGCTGTGACCTTGGTTCCCGAGATCGATATGCCCGGGCACACCAATGCCGCCCTCTCTGCCTACCCCGAGCTCAACCGCAGCGGGATAGCGCCCGAACCTTACAGAGGCATGAAGGTCGGTTTCAGCACTTTGGCGGCAGAGAAAGAGATCACCTATCGGTTTGTCGCTGATGTCCTCCGGGAACTGGCAGCGATCACGCCCGGCCCTTACCTGCACGTAGGCGGGGACGAGGCCGATTCCACTACTCCCGAGGAGTACAAGCTGTTCCTGCAGCGTGTTCAGGACATTGCCGCCGCGAACGGGAAGACCTTGATCGGCTGGGACGAGATCATCCACGGGGGCCTGCGGCCTGGGAACCTGGTGCAGGTCTGGCGCAAGGGGACGCAGCCGCAGAAAGCGGCCTGTCAGGGAGCCAGGTTGATCCTGTCACCCTGCCACCACGCCTACCTGGATATGAAGTACGGGCCGGAGACGCATTTGGGGCAGGATTGGGCCGCCCTCATTGAGGTGAAAGATGCCTACGCATGGGACCCGGTCTCTGTTTACCCTGGAGTCAGTGAGGAAGATGTCCTGGGGGTGGAAGCAGCACTGTGGACCGAGACCATCCACAATGTGAGCGACCTGGAGTACATGCTCTTCCCCCGCCTTCTGGGGATTGCCGAGATCGGCTGGTCACCGCAAGAGGGTAGAGGCTGGGAAGAGTACCGCCTGCGCCTCGCTGCCCATGGGCCGCGCCTGGCCGCGGCAGGCATCAACTTCTGCCGTTCACCACAGATCAGCTGGAGAGAGGGATGATTTTGCCAAGACTCTTTGCTTTCGACGTAGATGGTACGCTGTTCAATTCGCAGAACCGGATCTTGGACTCAACCAAAGAAGCCCTCCAATTGCTTGAGACCCAGGGGCACAAGATCATCCTGGCATCTGGCCGCGGCCCCCTGTCCTTGGAACCCGTGTGGGAGCAGCTCGGCCGTGAACTTCCGTACATCGGCTTTAACGGCGCCCTGGTAGTGGACGGCAGCACTGTCGTGTTCGAACGGACGCTTCCGGCTGCCGGCGCGGAGCAGGCGGTTCAGCTGGCCCGGGAGTATGGGCTGGGCATCAACGCCTACGAAGGTCGGCGCTGGGTCATAGAAGAAGAAAACCCCTATTCGGCCGAAGAGGGGCGTCTGGTGAACGCACAGCCGGAATTAGGGGATTTCGGTTCCCTGAAAAAGATCCACAAACTGCTCATGATCGGACCTGCGGAGGCAGTGCGGCTCTACCGAGATGAGCTGCGTGCTAGATCCGATCAGCTGAACGTGGCCCTGTCTCTGCCCAACTACTGCGAAGTGGTCAACCGCGAGGTGTCCAAAGGCCGCATCCTGCAGAAGGTCTGCGGCTATTTCGGAGTGGAGCTTGAGGACACGGTGGCCTTTGGCGATGGCGAGAACGACCTGGAACTCCTAGCCACAGCGGGTCTGGCCGTGGCCATGGGCAATGGCCATCGCGCCCTGCTGGCAGAAGCGGACTATGTGACCGCTTCCAACGATGAAGACGGCATCCTTCAGGGGGTGCGCTGGGCGCTGAACCTGGCCTGTTAGCGTTTCTCTCTGGTGGAGAAAGTGCTGAGGAAAACCGCACCAACCAGCACGATGCCGATAATCAGGTCGATCAGGTAAGCGCTGGTGCCCATCAAGACCAGCCCGTTGCGGACTACGCCCATGAAGAGGGTTCCGATGAACGCCCCACCGATGGTGCCCACGCCACCGAACATGGAAGTACCGCCGATCACCGTCGAAGCGATAGCCGTCAGTTCCATGCCCTGGCCGGCGGTGGGAGTAACGCCGCGCAGGTAGGCCATCTGGATGATGCTTGCCAGGGCCGAAGCGACGCCAATAAGCACGAAGTTTGTGATGCGGATGCGGTCGGTGTTAATACCCGAAAGCCGCGCCGCTTCTTCATTTCCGCCAGTGGCGTAGACCTTAAAGCCGTAGCTGGTCTTGTGCAGGATAAAGCCGGCGATGAGGGTAACGGCGATGAACCACAGTGCCGGAACGGGCAGGTTGAGGAAAGTGCGTGCACCGGTGACGTTGTAAAAGGCATCGGGAAGGCGGACCGAAGCTGGGGCGCCGCCGGAGATAACCAAAGCGAACCCCCGGTAGATCATCTGGCCTCCCAGGGTGACGATGAAGGGGGGAAGCCCGCCCTTTACGGTGACTACGCCGTTAAGCAGCCCGAAACCAGCCCCTGCCAGCAGGCCGACCAGGGAAGCCAACCAGATGTTCATGCCTTTCTGGAAAAGGATGGCCACGATCATGCCCACTGCGGCGAAGATCGATCCGACCGACAAGTCGATGTCGGTGGAGATAATGATCATGGTCATGAACATGACAATAAGGCCGGATATGGAAACCTGCCGCAAGATGTTCAGGATGTTGGGTATGGTCAGGAAAGTGTTCGTTACAACTGAAAAGAACAGGCACAGCAGAATGAAGACGGCAAGGACACCAACTTCCCGCCTGAACTTCAGTGCTCCTAAGAACTGTTTCACCGGGATCACTCCTTTGTGTCCTACTTCTGCACGGCCAGCGCCATGATCTTGTCAAAGGTAGCCTCTCTGGCCAGGAACTCTCCCCTGATGGAGCCGTTGGCCATCACCAGGACTCGGTCGCTTATGGCCAGCAGTTCCTCCAGGTCGGAGGAGATAACGATCACCGAAATCCCCTGGTTGACCAGCTCCTGAATCACTCTGCGGATTTCCGCTTTGGCGCCCACATCCACTCCTCGGGTTGGCTCATCTAGGATGAGGACCTTCGGTCTGACGTTCAACCAGCGGGCGAGCAGCACTTTCTGCTGGTTTCCGCCGCTTAGAAAGCGGATCGTTTGGTGCAGGCCGGAGGTCTTGATCTGCAGATCCCGGATGGACTTGGCGGCCATTTCCTCAATGCGCCTGTTGTCCAGGACATTGCCAAAGGAAGTAAGGTCATCAATGATGGCAGCTCCGGCATTCTGCCAGACCGACATCTCCCAGAAAACGCCCAGGTTGCGCCGGTCTTCGGTCAGGTACCCTATGCCGTGCTCGATGGCCTGCCGCGGGTTTTTCACGGTGATCTGCTTGCCTTCCAGCTCTATGGTCCCGCTGTCTGGTTGGTGCACGCCGAACAGGGTGGTGGCCAGTTCGGTGCGGCCTGCGCCTTGGATGCCTGCCAGCCCAAGGATTTCCTGTTTGTAGAGGTCGAAGCTGATATCCCTCAACCGCAGCCGCCTCTGGCTCAAGCCGCGCACACTGAGAACTACTTCGCTCCTGACGGACTGGCTTTCTTTAGGAGTGGGCAGGGGAACATCGCCGACCATCATGTGCACCAGGCCCTCGATAGTGGCGTCCTTTGTCTCAAGGGTGTCCACATGCCTGCCGTTGCGCAGAACCGTTACCCTGTCTGTGATCTGCATCATTTCGCTGAGAATGTGGCTGACGATCATGATCGTAGTGCCTTCGGCCTTCAGGCGCCGCAGCACCTCAAAGAGCGTTTCCACCTCACCGGGCGTGAGCGCCGAAGTGGGTTCGTCCATGATGATGAACTTGCTGGTGCTGTTCAAGGCCTGGACGATGGTGGTGAGCTGTTTGAGGGCAACGCTCAAGCTGCCCACACGGGCTCGGGGATCAATGGACTGGCCGATCTGGCGGAACAGCTCGACCGTTCTCTCTTCCATCTCGTCCCATTTGGGCTGCCCGAATCGGTTGGTGATCAGCCGACCCAGAAAGACATTCTGGGCCACCGTGAGGTTGCCGCAGAGCGGGATTTCCTGGTGAACGATGGAGATTCCGTGGCGCTCCGCCTCAAGGGGGCTGTTCACCTCAAGCGGCCGGCCTTCCCAGAGGATCTGGCCTTGGTCGCGGCGGTAGATACCGCCTGTGATCTTGATCAGAGTGGATTTGCCAGCCCCGTTTTCACCGATCAAACCGTGGATGTCGCCTTTTCTGATGGAAAAGGAAACGTCATCCAGCGCCTGGACTCCGCCGAAGCGCTTGCTGATCGACTGGTAGCTGATGAGGATGTTATCTGCCAACTTCGCCCCTCCCCCATACAGAGGTTAAGCACCGGCCGCCGCGCGGCCGGTGCTGTAAAGCCTGACTGCGGGATTATCTATAGCCCTTTTCGGCCAGGTCCACAACCTCTTGGATGTTGTGCGGCCCGACAACGCCAGAGCCGGAGTCCATGCTGCCAGGAGCGATACCGTACTTGTGGTAGAGATAGAGGGCCATGACAGGGTAGAAGCCCTGCACATAAGGCTGTTGGTCAATGACGAATTTGGTGTAGCCGTCCTGGATGTTCTCGATGGTGGTGGGCACTAAGTCCCAACCGCCGGAGATGACCTTGCCTTCCAGGCCCAGGTTGCGGATTACTACGCCGTGAGACTGGGTGTTGGCGTCGACGCTGATGATGGCTTTTGCATCGGGGTTGGCAATGAGGTAGGTCTCGAAGGTAGCGGCGCCGATGGTCAGGTCTGGGCTGGTCTGGAGGATCTCGTACTTAATGTCGGGATACTCGTCCAAAACGGAGCGTACACCGCGCAGCCTTTCGGCGAGGGATGTGTGGCCGAGGTCCTCAACGCCGATGGCGACCTTGCCGCTGGTGCCGATGTGATCGATCAGGGTCTGTGCCAGGACGCGGCCGGCAGCATAGTCACTCTGTCCTACATAGGCCAGGCGGGGGTTGCCCGGGCCAGCATCGGCGTTGGTGCCGATGACCGGAATGCCGGCTTCCAGAGCACGCCGTACCGGCTCATCAAAGGCGGTCGGGTCGGGCAGGGTGGAGATGATCCCGTCCACGCCGGACTGGATTACGTTCTCCATAATGTTCACCTGCTCGGCGACGTTGAACATGCTGGGGCCGGTATGGGTAACCGAGATCTTGACGCTCGGATCATAGGCGTTGATCATGGCCGCAGCATCTTGGGCGCCTTTGACCAGCGGAATCCAGAAGTCAATGGTCGCGCTGTGGGTGATGATCACAAACTCCAGTTCCTGCACCTGCGCAGCGGCGGGCAGAGCAGACAACCCAACGGTAAGCAGCACTACAAGGAACAAGCCGAGAACTTTTCTTGTCACCTTGGTTTACCTCCTTTGAGTTCTAAAGGTTTCAAGTACCGAACCTCAGCAGAGCGCCTCGCGACTTCCCCAGGCTTCACCTCCCCCACAACGATAACTCCATAGTTCCAAAGGACCTGCGTTATATATTATATAACATAATTGTGAGAAATCCTGTCTTAACGCAGTGACATCTGAACACATGCTGAAACCTCGTAACGAATATTGACACAAACATGCGGCGGAGTTAACATATAGATGGTAGCCTAATTTTTTCACATATTCCGGGATCGATTTCTGAAATCGATTGCAGTACATGCGATTTCGCGCATCGATGGAGCCTAACAGAGGCATATTCTGAAATCGATTGCGGAGTGCGCCAAAACAGTCAGGCTCAGGCAGGTATTCTGCTGCTCAGCCCGAGTCAAGCGATTTCGGCCCCAACAGGAACTCACGGGGTGGAAGGAGGTGCGTGCAGCGCACTCGGGTGCAGCATAGGCAATCCCAAGTCCCAAAAGGAAATCCGTTAAGGGAGGATAATCTATGAAAAGATCCGTTCTGTCGGCATTGGTTTTGGCTTTGGTGTTCTGCCTGGCGACAGCGGGAGCAGTCTCAGCGGCCACTAAGGTTACTCTGTGGACCTTTATCCCGCAGCACGCTCGCTTCTTTGATGTGATGGCTGAGAAGTGGAACGCACAGCATCCTGATCGCCAGATCGAACTGGAATCCTCTGTACTGCCCTACGACGACATGCACAACAAACTGCAGATCGCTCTGCAGTCTGGTGTTGGGGCGCCGGATATCTGTGATATTGAGATCAGCCGTTTCCCCAACTTCTTGATGGGTGTTCCTCAGCTGTTGCCGCTCAACGATTACTTCGCGCCCTACCTTGACGACATCGTCCCATCCCGTTTGGGAATCTATTCCAAGGGTGCGAACATGTACGGTGCGCCAACCCACGTAGGAGCAACGGTAGCCTTCTACTATGTTGAGCTCTTGGAGAGCGCCGGCATCGACTACCGCCAGATCAAGACCTGGGACGACTTCGCTGAAGCAGGCCGCAAACTGAAACAGGTACATCCCGATAAATTCATGGGCATTGCCGAGACCAGTGCGGCCTGGACGGTTACGGCTATGCTTGCTCAGCAGGGCACCGACCTGGTATCCGAAGATGAGAGGCCTCTGATCAACACCCCCGAGATGCTCCGAGCCGTAACCACCATGCAGAACATGGTCAAGGAAGGCATCATGACCACCTGCCCCGACGGTCAGCCCGATACTGAAGGCGGAAAAGGCTTCATCGATCAGGGCAACGTAGCCTGCGTGATCATGCCCCTGTGGTTCATGAGCCGATTTGTAGATGAGATGCCCAGCATGAATGGGAAGATCGCCATCGCGCCGGTTCCTGTGTTCGAGGAAGGCATGCCTCGCTCCTTGGGTCTTGGCGGTACCGGTACGGTCGTTACTAACTACGCTGTCGACAAAGACCTGGTTGGTGAGTTCGTCGCCTACGCTAAGTTGTCTGAAGACGCTAACCGCATGATCTGGGAAGACCTGGGCTTTGATCCCTGCAACACCTCGCTCTGGACCGATCGGGAGATGACCCACAATCCGGAGAACCGCTACAACCAGTACTTCCTGAACAACGCCTTTGACGTCCTTCTGGAGATCAAGGACGAGATCCAGATGGTGCGTTCCACATCCATTTCACCAACGATCAACCAGTACCTTACCACGGTCATGTTGAACGAGCTGTTCGAAGACCTGCTGGATCCCGCTGAAGTTATCGAGCAGGCTCAGTACGACATCGAAAACCAAATCTTCTAGACTTAGCCAGCTTTGGGGGAGGGAAGGCTCTCCTTCCCTCCCCACACGTTTTGTAGAGGTGCGTGGTAGAGTGCGCAGGATTACACATTTCATCTACAACCAAAAAGCGGCGCCGTACATCTTCGTGCTGCCGTTCGTCCTGACCTTCCTCGTTTTTTTTGTCTATCCCGTCTTCACCACCATACGCATGAGCTTTCAGGAGATACTCCCGGGCATGATCACTAATGTTGGCCTTAAGAACTACCAAAGGCTGCTGGGAGACAGGATTTTCCGCACTGCAGTAAGCAACAGCTTCGAGTACATGTTCTGGACCGTGCTGATCTTGATCCCCATGCCCTTGGCCCTTGCGTACATGCTCAACAGCAGGAGTATGGCCGCCCCCGGGCTTTTCAAGGGTATCCTGTTTTTGCCCATCCTCACCAGCGTGGTAGTGGCCGGTACCATCTTCCGGCTCATCTTCGGTGAGCTCCCGGGTTCGTTTATGAACACTGTACGGGCGTTTTTCGGCCTGGCCCCGATCAAGTGGTTGAGGCAGGAAGGCACCGGCATGGCAGCCCTGGTGATCATGTGCTGCTGGCGCTGGACCGGCGTGAACATCCTTTACTACTTAGCAGCCCTCAAGAACATACCTCCGGAGATGTACGAGTCGGCTGAAATCGACGGCGCCAATGCTTGGCAGAAGTTCCGGCATATCTCTGTGCCTCTGGTCAAGCCCACCATCATCTATGTTCTGACGATCAGCATTTACGGCGGGCTGGCGATGTTTACGGAGAGTTACATGCTCTGGGCTGGGAACAACTCTCCGCGCAATATCGGCCTGACTATCGTGGGTTACCTCTACCGCCAGGGCTGGGAGCAGAACCGAATGGGCTTTGCCTCGGCAGTGGGGCTGGTGCTTTTGGTGTTTGCCTCGATCATCAACTTCATTCAGCTGCGCCTTACGGGAGTATTGGGAAAGGAGGGGGATTAGCATGGCAGTGCCAAGTGCCAAAAGAGTGCGCCGGGGACCTCGCCTGGTCCTTTTAGTCTTTTTCGTCTGTCTGTCTGTCGTGGTGCTGCTGCCATTTTTCGCCATCCTTCTCGCTTCGTTCAAACCTGCGGAAGAACTGATTCGCTACGGGTTGAACCTGCGGCTTGACTGGCACCTCATGTCTTTTGACAACTACAAATATCTGTTTACAGGTATAACCCCAGAGGGGCAGCACCTTCCCCACGATTACCTGCTCTGGTTTAGAAACAGCGTGCTGCTCACCGTGATGCAGACGGCTTTGACCCTCTTGACCAGCGCCTGGGTTGCCTACGGTTTTGCCATGTACCGCTTTAAGGGGAGGAACGTAATCTTCTCCTGCGTCTTGGTTATCCTGATGATCCCCTTTGAGATCCTTATGCTGCCGATGTACTCCCAGGCGAGCGCCATGGGGCTCCTGGACAGTTTCTGGGGCATCATCCTGCCGTTTATGGCCCATGCATCGACCATCTTCTTCTTCAGGCAGTACCTGCTTTCCATACCCAAGGAAATTGTCGATGCGGGCCGCGTCGACGGAGCGAGCGAGTACGGCATCTTTTTCCGCTTGATCCTGCCCATCATGAAGCCGGCGTTTTCGGCCATGGCGATCCTTGTGGGGATGAACAGCTGGAACAACTTCCTGTGGCCCATGCTTGTCCTGCGTTCAGGGAAGAAATACGTGCTGTCCATCGGCCTGAACACCCTCTTAACACCCTACGGCAACAACTATGACATTTTGATTGCGGGTGCTTGTTTTTCCGTCATCCCGCTGCTCATCCTGTTCTCCTTTACTCAGAAGTACTTCATCGAAGGCATGACCATGGGCAGTGTCAAAGGCTGATTTCCGGAGGAGGTGTTCTATTGGTTACCATTTCTGACGTAGCAAAACGAGCAAGAGTCTCCCGAAGCACGGTTTCACGGGTGCTCAACGGGCAGATGCACCACATTCGGGAAGAAACCCGGCAGGCGGTGCTCAAAGCCGCCAGGGAGCTGGATTACAAGCCCAACAGGGTGGCCCGCAGTCTCAAGACGAAGAAGAGCCACTGCATCGGGGTGATCACCGACGATATCGACACTCCGTTCCTCCCATCCATGCTCAAGGCCATAGAGCAGTGTGCCTTTGCCAGAGGCTACAGTGCCCTGGTCTGCAACAGCGGTTATGAGTTTGAACGCCAGAAAGCGTATATTGAGATGCTGGTGCAGCGACAGGTTGATGGGATTATCTTTGCCGCCTCCTTTGTGTCCACGTACACTCAGCAACTGATCGACCCCGACCTGCCCATCGTTTACGCCTACTCACACTCGCCGTACACTCAAAAGAACTCGGTTCTGTCAGATGATAGGCGCGCGGCTGAGGAGGCGGTGAACTACCTCGTGAGTCTAGGGCACCGGCGCATAGGGTTTATCAACGGGCCGGAAAACGTGATCCCTTCACAGGAAAGGATCAAAGGCTATCAAAAGGCTCTGAGCGGGCACTGTATTCCCTTCTCACCGGAACTGGTGGCCAATGGAGAATGGGAAGAGCCAGCAAGCGGCTACAAAGCGGCGCGGGAGTTCTTGACACGGCCCAATCCCCCTACCGCCATATTCGCGGCCAACGACGTGATGGCCAGCGGCGTAATCGACGCAGTGCACGACTTGGGCATGAGGGTGCCTGCGGACGTATCCGTCATGGGCTACGATGATCGCGACATGGCCCGTTTTCTGAGGCCACCCCTCACCACGGTGCGGCTGCCCATGGCGGAAATCGGAGCCACGGCCGCTCAGATGCTAATCGACTGTGTGGAATGGGGCGAAACTCTCGTTGACTCGGCTTACGTGCCCTGCCAGCTGATATTCAGAGAGTCCTGCGGCCCAGCGGCTGGAGTCTGATGCGCCAGTGCTAAGCACCTCTGAGACTTTTTCAATAAGAAAGGAGTATAGATGTGAGAACCACCGTGCTTCGCCCCTGCAAGAACACCGTACTCAAGGGCGGGCTTCTCGCCAACAGGGCCGATGTGGCCAGGGAGAAGATGATCCCCTACCAGTGGCTGGCCCTCAATGACCTAGTACCCGATGCAGAGCCCAGCCACGCTATTGAAAACCTGCGCATCGCCGCTGGAGAGAAAAGCGGCGAGTTTCGCGGCATGGTATTTCAAGACAGCGACGTAGCCAAATGGCTTGAGGCGGTTGCCTACAGCCTGGCTGCCCATCCCGATCCGGAACTTGAGGCAAAGGCTGACGAAGTGATCGATCTCGTCGCCCGGGCCCAGCAACCTGACGGCTATCTGAACTCCTACTACACCATCGTTGACCCGGAGAACCGCTGGACCAACCTGGCCTACAACCACGAGCTGTACTGCGCCGGCCATTTCATCGAGGCCGCGGTTGCCTATTACGAAGCGACTGGAAAGGACAGACTGCTGCAGGTTGTCTGCCGGCTCGTTGATCATATCGATTCCATCTTCGGACCCGAAGAGGGCAAGAAGAAGGGCTATCCCGGCCACGAAGAGATCGAACTGGCCTTGGTTAAGCTCTACCGGGTGACGAAAGACGAACGCCACCTCAAGCTGGCCAGCTACTTCGTGGAAGAGCGGGGGAAACAGCCCCGTTACTTCGAACTGGAAGCCCGTGCCCGGGGAACGGCCGAGTCTGATCATTGGGGCCGCAAGGGCCATGCCTACAGCCAGGCGCACCTGCCCCTCAGGCAGCAGGAGACGGTTGAAGGCCATGCTGTGCGCGCCATGTACTTGTTCAGCGCGGCTGCCGACCTGGTGCAGGAGACAGGAGATGAGGAGCTCTTCAGCACCTGCGAGAAGCTCTGGAACAACACAGTGAACCGCCGCATGTACATCACCGGCGGTATCGGCTCCCAGGCTTACAACGAGGGGTTCAGCACCGATTTCGATCTCCCGAGCAGTAGGGCCTATGCCGAGACCTGCGCGGCCATCGGGCTCTTTTTCTGGGGCCACCGCATGCTCCAGATCAACCCTGACAGGAAGTACGCCGATGTCATGGAACGGGCGCTTTACAACGGTATCCTCAGCGGTATGTCCTGGGAAGGGAACCGTTTCTTCTACGTCAATCCTCTTGCAGTCTCCCCAGAGGTGTGCAGTTCCCGAAAAGACCACGAGCACGTGAAGCCAACGCGCCAGGGCTGGTTCACCTGCGCCTGCTGCCCGCCGAACTTGGCCCGGCTGCTCACATCCATCCAGCACTATATCTACAGCTGCGGCGAAGAGGGCCTTTATGTGCATTTCTTCGCGGACAGCGAGGTGAAGTCTGCTGTCGGCGGGAACAGTGTCAAGCTGCGCCAGCGCACCGACTATCCCTGGAACGGCCGGGTGCAGCTGGAGCTTGCTCTGGAGCAGCCGGTTGAGTTCAGCTTAGCTGTTCGCGTGCCGGGCTGGTGCCAGCAGGCTTCCGTTAAGGTGAACGGGGAGGAGATAGGGGATCTGCAGGCAGCCACTGTCAAAGGTTACGCCGTTCTCACCAGGGCCTGGCAGGATGGCGATCGTGTGGAGCTGGACCTGGCCATGCCCATTGAGAAGGTTTACGCCCATCCGAAAGTACAGGACGGTGCCGGCCGCATCGCTCTCCAGAGAGGGCCTGTGGTTTACTGCTTGGAAGAAATCGATAACGGCCCCGATCTGCATGCCCTGGTGCTGGCCTCTGACCCCCGCTTCCAGCTTGAGATGGACCCTGAGCTCCAGGTACCGGCCATCACCGCTCAGGGTTACCGCCTCGAGGCAGCGGCCGACGAGCTTTACACCCGGATACCGCCCCGCAGTGTACCCGTCACCATCAGGGCTGTGCCCTACTTCACCTGGGATAACCGCAGGCAGGGGGAAATGCTGGTCTGGTTGAGGTCCGCCGGGGAGGCTTGAGGATCCATTTTGGATCGGTTTAAGGCAGGAAGTGTTAAGCATACGGAGAAGAAAGGTAAAAGCAGGGTTGAGGCTCTGCATCCGGATTTCCTTTCAAGCGAGGTGCTGAGATGAGTGAAGCGAAATACGTAATCGGTGTTGATTTCGGCAGCGATTCAGCGCGGTCTCTGGTGGTCAACGCAGATACAGGCGAGGAACTGGCCAGCGAGGTTTCCTATTATAAACGGTGGATGCAGGGATTGTACGCAGATGCAGCTAAGAACCAGTTCCGCCACCATCCCCTCGATTACCTCGAAAGCCTGGAGGAATGCATTACCAGCGCACTGCAGAAGCTGCCTCCAGAAGTGGCGCAGAACGTGATCGGCATCGGGGTGGATACCACGGGCTCGACACCGGCGCCGGTGGATGCGAACGGCACCCCCCTGGCCCTGCTCGATGAGTTCCGGGATAACCCCAATGCCATGTTTATCCTGTGGAAGGACCATACCGCCGTCCGGGAGGCCGCTGAGATCAACCAGCTGGCCAAGACCTGGGGCGGCGTGGATTACACCAAGTACGAAGGCGGAGTCTACTCTTCCGAGTGGTTCTGGGCGAAGATCCTGCACACCCTGCGTGTCGATGAAAAGGTGCGCCAGGCCGCCTATTCCTGGGTGGAAGTGTGCGACTGGATCCCCGCCGTGTTGACAGGGACTACCGACCTTAAGGTGCTCAAACGCAGCCGCTGCGCCGCGGGCCACAAAGCCATGTGGCATGCGGAGTGGGGTGGCCTGCCCTCCGAAGAATTCCTGACGCAGCTTGATCCGCTCCTCGCGGGACTGCGTGAGCGCTTGTTTGTTGAGACCTACACTTCCGATGAAAAGGCCGGAGTGCTCACGGAAGAATGGGCGCAGCGCCTGGGCCTGCCAGCTGGCGTCGCCGTTGCTGTAGGCGCTTTTGACGCCCACATGGGTGCCGTGGGCGGCGCCATCAAGGAGCATGCCCTGGTCAAGATCATGGGCACCTCCACCTGCGATATCATGATCGCCAGCAAAGAGGAGCTGGGCGATACCCTGGTAGCCGGCATCTGCGGGCAGGTAGATGGCTCTGTGATCCCCGGCATGATCGGCTTGGAAGCCGGCCAGTCAGGTTTCGGCGATGTCTACGCCTGGCTGCGGGATGTCCTGTACTGGCCTCTGGAAGCCCTGGGGCAGGAAGCCGGGTTGAGCGAGGAAGTTCTCCGCCGGATCCGCAGCCGCATCCTGGTCAAGCTTACGGAAGAAGCGGCCAAGGTTGATCCCGGCACGACCACCGTGGTCGCCCTTGACTGGCTGAACGGCAGGCGCACCCCCTACGCTGACCAGGAGCTCAAGGGAGCAATTGCCGGCCTCACCTTAGGCACAGATGCTCCGCGGCTGTTTAGGGCACTCGTCGAGTGCACGGCTTTCGGGGCGAAAGCAATTGTGGACCGTTTCCAGGAAGAAGGCCTGAAGATCAACGAAGTGATCGCCCTGGGCGGTATACCGGGCAAAAACGAGTTTGTGATGCAGGTTTCCGCTGATGTCTTTGGCATGCCGATCAAAGTGGTCCGCTCCGCTCAGGCTGTGGCCCTCGGTGCGGCCATGTTCGCTGCTGTGGCAGCAGGAAAATATGCAGATGTGTTCGCCGCGCAGGATGCTATGGGCAGCGGCTTTTCCAAGGTCTACACGCCGAATCCCGAGAGCGTCGCTCGCTACAAGGAGCTCTACCAGAAGTACCTGGAGATCGGGGAACTCTTGTCCGATACCCTGCGGGCTCTCTAATTGAGGAGGGAGACAATGCTGGAACACCTGAAGGAGCAGGTGATGCTGGCCAACCAAGAGCTGGAAAAGCAGCAGCTGGTCGTCTACACCTGGGGTAACGTGAGCGGAATTGACCGGGAGCGCGGCCTGGTTGTGATCAAGCCCAGCGGCGTGGACTATGCCGATCTGACCCCTGACAAAATGGTGGTGCTTGACCTGGAGGGAAACATCGTCGAAGGCGATCTGCGGCCATCTTCAGATACCCCCACCCATCTCGAGCTCTACAGGCAGTTCCCCCAGGTCGGAGGGATCGCCCACACGCACTCCAAGTGGGCGACCATCTGGGCCCAGGCCTGCATGGGCATTCCCTGCCGGGGCACCACGCACGCTGATTACTTCTACGGAGAAGTCCCCTGCACGCGCCCGCTGACCAAGGAAGAGGTGGAGAGCGGCTATGAGCTCAACACCGGCCGGGTCATTGTGGAGCGGTTCCAGGGCCTGAATGTCCTGGAGGTGCCGGCTGTCCTCGTAGCCGAGCACGGGCCTTTTGCCTGGGGTAAGGACTGTCACGCGGCGGTGTACAGCAGCGTTGTGCTGGAGCAGGTGGCCCATATGGCCCTCTTCACCAGGCTGCTCACCGGCCACGACCAGCCCATAAGCAGGCATGTATTGGAGAAGCATTATCAGCGTAAGCACGGCCCCGCCGCATATTACGGTCAAAAATGAGCTTCGATGACCAAAATGTACAAGGGAGGTACAGAACGATGGATCTCAACTTCAAAAACTTCGAAGTGTGGTTTGTCACCGGCAGCCAGCATCTCTATGGCGAAGAGGCTCTGCGCCAGGTGGCCAGGGATGCCGAGGAAATCGCCCGCAGCCTGAACGAGCGCCCCGAGATTCCCGTAACGGTTGTGTTCAAGCCGGTGATGACCGACGCCGAGTCGATCCGCAGGCTCGTCCTGGAAGCCAACGCCGCTGAGCGGTGCATCGGACTGATCATGTGGATGCACACCTTCTCG